>CAIVGK010000043.1 GCA_903905475.1 uncultured Burkholderiales bacterium
CAGCAGAAATACATAGCTGGTGCGGTAGAGCAGCAACCGGTACACCAGCGGGACCGGCGTCGAGCGCAGGCGCTCGCACGCGGCCTGCACCGCGCTGAGTTCGCCGACGGTGCGGTCCAGCGTCTGGAACGAGATCTCGCCAAGCAGCCCGGCACGGCGCAAGGCGGCCAGATCCTGATTGATCAGACCCAGCAGCGCATCGGGCGGATTGCGGCTCGCGGCATAGACCTCGCGGTCGGCCGGCGACAAACGCGCCAGAGCCTTGTGCGCGCTGATGCCCGAGCGCAGGTGCGGGATCAGCGACTGCGTGTAGGAGATGGCCAGATCAACCAGCCGCTTGCGCGCCGAGCCATCGGCATCCTCGACGAGGCACACCTCGCGCCCAAACTGGCGCGCGTACCCGAGCAGCGCTCCGAATTGGCGCCGGCCCTCCCACCAGCGCTCGTAGCAAATGCTGTTGCGAAAGCCCATGAACACCGACAAGGCGATGCCGATCAGCGACAGCGCCGCCCCGTTGAAAGAAGGACACCACTCCGGCGCCCACAGGTGCAGCACGACGACCAGTTCCGCCCACGCCATGACCCCGGCAATCTGCGGCACGATCTCGAGCAGGATCGAGCCGCGCAGCGTGAAAAACAGTTTCAGGTGACTGGCTGATGGGTTGACGATCATGATGCGCGATCCGTTCGGGTGCAGCGAGTGTCGGGGGAAAACGCACCCGCCCCCAAATCGCAGGCAACCATGGCCGGCCTTCAAGAGCGGTGGGGCGACCTGCGGAGCCCCTCACCGCCAGCGAAGCGCTCCGAACACCGAGCACACCGGGCCGCCCATCGTTACAGTGCGACGGCAAAGGAGGCCGATGTGATGATCAAACGTGCCATTGAGGGGGCGGAGAAGTTTTTTCTGGTCTTGATCGCGGGGTTCACCGTGATCGCGATGGGTCAGGAAATATGGCGGCTGTACGAAATTCGCCGGGTCGCGCTGGAAGACCTGCTGCTGATGTTCATATTTGCCGAGGTGCTGGGCATGCTCGCGGCGTTCTACAGCAAGCAGCGCAACCTGATCACGTTGCCTTTGTTCATCGCGATGACAGCGCTGAGCCGTTTGATCGTCTTGCAGAGCAAGGAAGCCGAGCCCGTCGTCCTGCTCTACGAGAGCTGCGCCATCTTTCTCATCGCGGTGGCCTGCTGGGTCATCAGTCGAATGCGATCCGCCGAGTGACCCGTGAGGGTTCCACGGCCTGATCGGAGTTTCCGCACAGGCACCGGGCGGACCGCATCCGGATCAAGCCACGGCAAGGCCCTTGCCCCGGCCCGCAGACGGCCGAGAACATCCGGCCGGGTTGAACGCTCAGTCGTTCACACAGGCTGAAACCAAGTACTCCACCCGCCCATGGCACACGCGGCCTTGGGCGACCGCGACGACCTGGTTCAACCAGGCGTAGCGCGCATCGCCGGTTTCAAAGCGGGGTTGGGTGAAGAAGTGGGTGTCCCCGTAATCGGTGGCCCCGTTGCCTTGCAAGGCCTGATTGATCGCCTCGGTCACGATCACGCGGCCAAAGTACTGCACGTAGATCAACGCGCCGTCGTGCGTCTCGAACGTCGCTCGCACATCGAGATGGCCCATGCCCTGGGCGTCGATCAGCATCCAGTCGCCGCCACCCTTGAGTAACTTGCCACGCAAGCGAGGCCCCTCGAATGCGCCACCGGTGACTTCAAAAATCGCCCGCGTGCCGTACGGTCCGGAGCCAACCATAACGGCCGGCAGCAAGTCGGCGTGATAGCTCATCAGGGGTTCGAGTCGCATGGGAGTTGACCTTTCTGGTTTGCAAGACGTTGGCAGGAGGTGGATGGGTGAACCAGGCTCAGCGTGAATGGCCGATGCCGACGACCACTCCGATACCAAGCTCCCCCAAAAATAAAAATGGGTTAGCTCCTTGTGAGAGCTAACCCATTGATTTCATTGGTCGGGACGGTGGGATTCGAACTCACGACCCCTTGCACCCCATGCAAGTGCGCTACCTGGCTGCGCTACGCCCCGAGAGGGGAGAAGTATAGGGGAAAGGCCCCAATCTCAGCCGCCCAAAAGGGCCTCGATAGACATCAATTCAAGCCTCAACTGGGATGCTGACAGCAGACCTTTCTCGACGGCATGTTCACGCCGTTCTGGGATGACCGCCATCATCCCCCCGGGGCCGTCGGCAAGCCTGATGTGCGAGCCGGCAACGTCTTGAAGCAACTCGCCATTGCCGCTTGACGGGCCCTCGAGAGGTTGAGCCTCACCGGGCGACGAGGCTCGGGCGGCCGGGTCGATGAGCCGATTGCGCGCACCGCTGATGGTGAAACCCTGGTCGTACAGCAGCTCACGAATCCGGCGCACCAACAGCACCTCATGGTGCTGGTAGTAGCGGCGGTTGCCGCGGCGCTTCATGGGCTTGAGCTGCGTGAACTCCTGCTCCCAGTAGCGCAGCACATACGGCTTGACGCCGCACAAGTCGCTCACCTCACCGATGGTGAAGTAGCGCTTGGCCGGAATCGATGGGAGCGATTTCTCCATTGAAATCAAGGACCTGCAGACGGGAGGGAAGACTCTACTCGAAGTCCTCTGCTGTCAGTGTGTCTCCTTGCACGGCGCCTTTCAACTTGTGGCTGGCGTGAAAGGTCACCACGTTGCGCGCCTTGATCGGGATGGCTTCGCCGGTGCGCGGATTGCGCCCGGGGCGCGGGGCCTTGCGGCGGATGTTGAAGTTGCCAAAGCCCGACATCTTGACGTCCTTGCCGCTGATCAGGGCGGCGTGGATGATGTCGAAGAACGCCTCGACCATGTCCTTGGATTCGCGCTTGTTGAGGCCCAGGCGCTCGAACAGCAGGTCGGCCAGATCGGCCTTGGTCAAGGTGGGCGCTTCGAGGCTGGGCAGCATCAAGCGACCGGGTTGCCCGGGATCTTCAGTCATCGTCATGCCCCCCTCAGGCGCACGCCGAGTTGCGTGCGAAGTCTGTCCAGTACCTGATTCACCGCGGCGTCTATGCGCTCGTCGGTGAGCGTGACTTCATCATCCAGCAGCTCGAGCCGCACCGCAAGGCTGCGCTCGGTGATGGCCAGATCGGCGCTCACGGCCTGTGGCCGGAATACATCAAACAGGTTGGCCGAACGGATCAAACCGCTCGGATCGGCGTGGATGGCTTGCATCAAGGCGCCATGCGTCACCGACTCGTCGGCCACGACCGCAATGTCACGCCACACCGATTGCTGGCGCGGCAGCGGCGCAAACGCTGGCACCGAGCCGCGCAGCAGCGCTGCCAGCTGAAGTTCGAACACCACCGGCGCGCCGGGAAGCTCATACGCCTGACGCCAGCGCGGGTGCAGCTCGCCGATGTGGCCCACGACCTCGCCGTCGATCTCGAGCTGCGCGCTGCGACCGGGGTGCAGCGCAGGGTGCTCGCAAGGCGAAAAGGTCACAACCCGCGGCGAGAACAACGCCTGCACGTCGCCCTTCACATCGAAGAAATCGACGGCGCGGTCCTTGGTGCCCCACTGCGACGCATCGACCGGCCCGTAGGCCAAACCGGCCAAGTGCATGGGCTGGCTCACACCCGCCACGCCCAAGGGCCCGTCGACGGCGTTCGCATCGCGGCGAAACACGCGGCCGATCTCGAACAGCCGCACGCGCGGAGCCTTGCGCGCGAGGTTGTAGCGCAGCGTGTTGACCAGGCTGCCGATCAGCGCGGAGCGCATCACCGACAGCGGGCTGGCGATCGGGTTGAGCACCCGGATGGGGTCGGGGTTGCCGGCGAGTTCGTGCTCCCAGCGCTCTTCGACGAAGCTGAAATTGAGGGTCTCGAAGTAGTCGAGCGCGGCCATGCGGTGGCGCATGGTGTGCGCCGAACGCTGCGCTTCAGGCCGCACGCGTGCCGTGACCGGCGCGCACGGTGGGGTGTCGGGCAAGCTGTTGAAGCCGAGGATGCGGATGACTTCTTCGATCAGGTCTTCTTCGATCTGCAGATCGAAGCGCCAGCTCGGTGGCGTCACCATCAGCACGCCGGGCGATTCGGTGGTGGCCAGGCCGAGCCGCTGCATCACGCCGTGGCACTGCGCTTGCGTGACGGGCATGCCGATCACCTTGGCGGCGCGCTCGATACGCAGCGCCACCGGCTTGGCCTCGGGCAACGACAGCACCTGGTCGTCGATCGGGCCGCACACGGTGTCGGGCGTGCCGCAGATGTCGATGATGAGTTGCGTCAGCCGCTCGAGGTGTTCGACCGTGAGCGCCGGGTCGACGCCTCGCTCGAAGCGGTGCGACGCGTCGGTCGAGAAGTGATAGCGCCGCGACCGGCCCGCCACCGCTTCAGGCCACCAGAACGCGGCCTCGACGTAGACGTGGCGCGTGTCGTCAGACACCGCGGTGGCGTCGCCACCCATGATGCCGGCGAGCGATTCAACCGCTTGGTCATCGGCGATCACGCCGACCTGGGCATCGACTTCGATGGTGGTGCCATTGAGCAGCTTCAGCTGCTCGCCCGCCCTGCCCCAGCGCACCTGCAAGCCGCCGTGGATCTTGTCGAGATCGAAGATGTGCGAAGGCCGGCCGAACTCGAACATCACGTAGTTGGAGATGTCGACCAGCGGGCTGACGGCGCGTTGCCCGCAACGCGCGAGGCGCTCGACCATCCACGCCGGCGTGGTCGCCTTGGGGTTGACGTTGCGCACGATGCGCCCCGAAAACCGCCCGCACAGATCGGCGGCGTCGACGCGAACCGGCAGCACGTCGGCCAGCCCGACGCGGGCCTTGGCGAACTCGGGCTGCAGCAGCGGCGAGCCGGTCAGGGCGGCCACTTCGCGGGCCACACCGTACACGCTCAGCACATGGCCGAGGTTGGGCGTGAGCTTGAGCGTGAACAGCGTGTCGTCGAGTTGCAGGTGCGCACGCACATCGGCACCGACGACAGCGCCTTCGGCCAGGATCAGCAAGCCGCCCGCGTCATCGGCGAGCTTCAATTCGCGCGCGGAACACAGCATGCCCTGGCTCTCGACGCCGCGCAGCTTGCCCAGCTTGATGCGAAACGGCTCGCTGCCGGGTTTGTCATCGGCAGCCGGCAACGCCGCGCCCACGGTGGCGCACGGCACCTTGATGCCCACGCGAACATTGGGTGCGCCGCACACGATGTTCAGCGGCGCGGCCGCGCCCACATCGACCTGGCACACGTTGAGGCGGTCGGCATCGGGGTGGCGCTGAACCGACAGCACCTCGCCCACCACCACGCCGGTGAAGGGCGCTGCGGCGGGGCGCAGTTCCTCGACTTCCATGCCGGCCATCGTGAGCAGCTCGGCGAGGGCGGCGGTGTCTAGGGGCGGGTTGCAGAACTCGCGCAACCACGACTCGGGAAATTGCATCGCGTGAACCTTCGAAAAAGCGTCGGGTGGGGCTTACTTGAACTGCGACAAGAAGCGCAGGTCGCCGTCGAAGAACAGCCGCAGATCGTTCACGCCGTAGCGCAGCATGGTCAGGCGATCAGGGCCCATGCCGAAGGCGAAGCCGATGTAGCGCTCGGGGTCGAGCCCGTAGTTGCGCACGACGTTCGGGTGCACCTGGCCGGAGCCGGCCACCTCGAGCCAGCGGCCCTTGAGCGGGCCGCTCGAAAACGCGATGTCGACCTCGGCCGACGGCTCGGTGAACGGAAAGAACGACGGGCGAAAGCGCAGCTGCAGGTCGTCGGTCTCAAAGAAATTGCGGAAGAAATCGGTGAAGACGACCTTCAAGTCCTTGAAGCTGACGTTCTCGCCAATCCACAGGCCTTCGCACTGGTGAAACATCGGCGAGTGCGTCGCGTCGCTGTCGACCCGGTAGGTGCGCCCCGGCGCGATGACGCGAATCTCGGGCATCGGATCGCAACCGCGGTGCTTCTCGGCGTGAGCGCGCGCATAGCGAACCTGCATCGGCGAGGTGTGCGGACGCAGGTTGAGCCAGCGGCCCTCGGCGTCCTTCAGGTCGACGTAGAAGGTGTCCTGCATCGAGCGCGCAGGGTGGTTTTCGGGATTGTTGAGCGCGGTGAAGCTGTACCAGTCGGTCTCGATCTCGGGGCCTTCAGCCACGTCGAATCCCATCGAGCCGAAGATCGCCTCGATGCGCTCCATCGTGCGAGACACGGGATGCAAACCACCGCAGCCGCGCTGGCGTCCGGGCAGCGTGACGTCGAGCGCCTCGGCCTTGAGCTGGGCGTCGAGTTCGGCATCGGCGAGCGCCTGGCGGCGCAGCGTGAGGGCCGCCTCGACTTGCTGCTTGGCCGCATTGATGAGCGCGCCGCGCGCTTTTTTCTCGTCGGGCGCCAGAGCGGCCAGCGCCTTGAGCTGTTCGGTCAGGCTGCCTGACTTGCCGAGGAAGCGCGCCTTGGCGTTTTCCAGATCGGCGGGTGCCGAGGCCAATGCAAAGGCGGCCTGCGCGTCTTGCACCAACTGTTCAAGGTCGTTCATCGGATTCACGTCTGGATTCGATCGGAGCAGCCACAAAAAAGGCCGAACACAAGGTCGGCCTGGAAAAACTCGCCCTGCGGTGGCGTCACCGCAGGGTTGCCGCGCGCCCGCGGACCGAAGCCCGGGGGCTGACGCGAACGGTCAGGCGAGTTGGGCCTTCACCTTGTCAACGATGCTGCCAAAAGCGACAGGATCATGCACGGCCATGTCGGCGAGCACCTTGCGGTCAATCTCGATCGACAGCTTTTTCAAGCCGGCCATGAACTTGCTGTAGGTGACGCCGTGGCTGCGGCTGCCCGCATTGATACGGGCGATCCACAGATTGCGGAACACACGCTTCTTGGTGCGGCGGTCGCGGTAGGCGTATTGGCCTGCGCGCATGACCGCTTGCTTGGCGATGCGGAAGACGTTTTTGCGACGACCGCGGTAGCCTTTGGCAAGGGCGAGGATCTTCTTGTGACGGGCTCGGGCTGTTACACCACGTTTGACGCGAGGCATGTATCTTCTCCTTCAGTCAGTTACAGGCCGGCCATGGGCATCATCTGCTTGATGCGGCCCTTGTCGGTCTCATGCACGGCGACAGAACCACGCAGGTGGCGCTTGGTCTTCGTGGACTTCTTGGTGAGGATGTGGCGCTTGAACGCCTGGCCCCGCTTGACGGTGCCACCCGGGCGAACGCGAAAACGCTTCTTCGCGCCGCTCTTGGTCTTCATTTTGGGCATGACTGCTCCTTCTTTGTTGCTGCTGCAGGCGCCGGCACAACGCGTACCGTCTTGTAGGCCTGCAGTCGCTTCTGACAACACTGCGGCGACCAAACCGCAGCGCTGAACCCCTCAGGCATCGGGCCGATGCGTCGTCTTAAGACTTCCGCTTCGGGCCCAACACCATGATCATCTGACGCCCTTCGAGCTTGGGCATGTTCTCAACCACCGACACATCGGCCAACTCGTCGCGAATGCGCTCAAGCAACCGCATGCCGATGTCCTGGTGGGTGATTTCCCGACCGCGATAGCGCAAGGTGACCTTGCCCTTGTCGCCGTCTTCTTCGATGAAGCGGCGCAGGTTGCGCATCTTGATCTGGTAATCACCTTCATCGGTGCCAGGACGGAACTTGACTTCCTTGACCTCGATGACCTTTTGCTTCGACTTGGCTTCCGCCGCGCGCTTTTGCTCTTGGTACTTGAACTTGCCGTAGTCCATCAACCGGCAAACCGGAGGATCGGCGGTGGCGGCGATCTCGACCAGATCCACGTCGAGCTCACCCGCCATGCGCAACGCTTCAACGGTACTCACGATGCCCAGGGGCTCGTTTTCAACACCATTCAAACGGACTTCGAGGGCCATGATCTCCCGGTTGAGCCGGTGCTTGCGCTCGGCATTGGGGGTACGGCGGTCAGCAAAAGTAGCGATGGTTCAAACCTTTCAACGGACACCAAGGCAACGGAATCCAAACAACAAAAGCGCGCCCTGATCGATCGTTTGGCTTGGCGCTCCTGCTGAACGCAGGGGCAATCATGCTTTTTGAGCGATACCGCCAGCCAACTTCGCGCAGAAGTCGGCCATCGGCATGACCCCGAGATCTTGGTTGCCCCGGGCGCGCACTGCAACGGAACCGCTTGCCTTTTCCTTGTCGCCAACGACAAGGATGTACGGAACCTTTTGCATCGAGTGCTCGCGAATTTTATAGCTAATTTTCTCGTTGCGCATATCAGTCGCGACTCTAACTCCTTGTTTTTGAAGCGCTTTCGACACTTCCAAGGCGTAGTCGGCCTGCAAATCGGTGATTGCGGTCACCACCACCTGCACCGGCGCGAGCCACAGCGGCAGCGCGCCGGCGTGTTCTTCGATCAGGATGCCGATGAAGCGCTCGAAGCTGCCGACGATCGCGCGGTGCAGCATGACCGGGGTCGCGCGGTCGCCCTGCGCGTTGACGAATTCAGCGCCCAAACGCTCGGGCATCGAGAAGTCGACCTGGATCGTGCCGCACTGCCATTGGCGCCCGATGGCGTCCTTGAGCGTGTATTCGATCTTCGGCCCGTAGAAGGCGCCCTCACCCGGTGACACCACGAATTCGCAGCCCGAGCGCTTGAGGCTTTCGATCAGCGCGTGCTCGGCCTTGTCCCACACGGCGTCCGAGCCGATGCGCTTTTCGGGGCGCGTGGCGACCTTGTAGAGGATGTTCTTGAAGCCGAAGTCGGCGTAGACCTTTTGCAGCAGTTCGGTGTACGCCACGCACTCGTCGAGGATGTGCTCTTCGGTGCAGAAGATGTGGCCGTCGTCCTGCGTGAAGCCGCGCACCCGCATGATCCCGTGCAGCGAGCCACTGGGCTCGTTGCGGTGGCACTGGCCGAACTCGCCAAAGCGCAGCGGCAGATCGCGGTAGCTCTTGATGCCCTGCTTGAAGATCAGGATGTGGCCTGGGCAGTTCATCGGCTTGAGCGCGTAGTCGCGTTTTTCGCTCTCGGTGGTGAACATGTTCTCGCGGTACTTGTCCCAGTGGCCGGTCTTTTCCCACAGCCCTTGGTCCAGCACCTGCGGGCCCTTGACCTCGAGGTAGCCGTTGTCTTGGTAGACGGCGCGCATGTACTGCTCGACTTGCTGCCACACGGTCCAGCCCTTGGGGTGCCAGAACACCAGCCCGGGCGCGTGATCGTCGATGTGGAACAGGTCGAGTTCGCGGCCGAGCTTGCGGTGGTCGCGCTTCTCGGCCTCTTCGAGCATGTGCAAGTACTGCTGCAGGTCGTCCTTGGTCGCCCAGGCGGTGCCGTAGATGCGCTGCAGCATCTCGTTGCGATGGTCGCCGCGCCAGTAGGCGCCGGCCACCTTCATCAGCTTGAAGTGCTTGAGCTTGCCGGTGCTCGGCACGTGCGGGCCGCGGCACAGGTCTTCGAAGCTGCCTTCGCGGTACAGCGACACGTCCTCGTTGCTCGGGATGCTGCCGATGATCTCGGCCTTGTAGGCCTCGCCGATGCCCTTGAAGTGCGCCACCGCCTCGTCGCGCGGCAGCACGCGGCGCTCGATCTTTTCGTCCTTCTTGGCCAGCTCGGTCATGCGCGCTTCGATGGCGGCCAGATCCTCGGGCGTGAACGGGCGCTTGTAAGCAAAGTCGTAGAAGAACCCGTTTTCGATCACCGGGCCGATCGTCACCTGCGCTTCCGGAAACAGCTGCTTGACCGCATAGGCCAGCAAGTGCGCGGTCGAGTGGCGGATCACCTCGAGCCCGTCGGCGTCCTTGTCGGTGATGATGGCCAGCGCGGTGTCGTGTTCCATGAGGTGGCTGGTGTCGACCACCTTGGCGTCAGCGCCCGTGCCCACGCGCCCGGCCAGCGCCGCCTTGGCCAGCCCGGCGCCGATCGACGCGGCCACCTCGGCCACGGTCACGGGACCAGCAAACTCGCGCTGTGAACCGTCGGGCAGTTGAATCGAGATCATGAAAGCTCCAGGCATGGCGCAGCGTGCTGCGCTGAAAACGACGGCGCGATGGAACGCAAACCCGTCAGAAAAAACCCTCGAATGGTAAGCGGCGAGCGCTCGCCGCAGCGCCTCAACGCCGTGTTTGCAGCTTGGCCAGAGCCGCCGCCATCGCCCCGCCCAGGGGTGCCGCGGCTGGCGCTGGCGCGGATCGGCCCGCCGGCCGGTCACCGCGCCCGCCACGCGAATCACGCGGGCCGGCCGACGCGCCGCTGCGCTCGCCCACCACCGCATCGAGCTTCATCGTGAGCGAAATGCGCTGGCGAGACAAATCCACCTCGAGCACCTTGACGCGAACCACATCGCCGGTCTTGACGACCTCGCGTGCATCGTTGACGAACTTGTGCGCGAGCTGGCTGACGTGGATCAGCCCGTCCTGGTGCACGCCCAGATCGACGAAGGCGCCGAACTGGGCCACGTTGCTGATGGTGCCTTCAAGCGTCATGCCGGGCTGGAGGTCCTTGATGTCCTCGACGCCATCGGCCAGGCGCGCCACCTTGAAGTCGGGGCGCGGGTCGCGGCCGGGCTTTTCGAGCTCGGCCAGGATGTCCTTGACGGTGATGGCGCCAAAACGCTCGTCGGCGAAGGCCTCGGGTCGCAGCGCACGGATCACATCGCTGTGGCCCATGACCTCGGCGGCGGGCTTGTGCACCGCGGCCAGGATGCGCTCGACCACCGGGTAGGTCTCCGGGTGCACGCCGGACTGGTCCAGCGGGTTGTCGCCGTCGCGCACGCGCAGGAAACCTGCGCTTTGCTCGAAAGTCTTGGCGCCCAACCCCGCCACGTCGAGCAACTGCTTGCGGTTGCGAAAAGCGCCATGCGCATCGCGCCAGCGCACGATGCTGGTGGCCACCGCCGCACTCAGCCCCGACACGCGCGACAGCAGCGGCGCCGAGGCGGTGTTCACATCGACGCCCACCGAATTGACACAGTCCTCGATGACGGCGTTGAGGCTCTTGGCCAGATCGCTCTGGTTGACGTCGTGCTGGTACTGGCCCACGCCGATGCTCTTGGGCTCGATCTTCACCAGTTCGGCCAACGGGTCCTGCAGCCGCCGCGCGATGCTCACCGCGCCGCGCAGGCTCACATCGAGATCAGGAAGCTCCTTGCTGGCGTATTCACTGGCGCTGTAGACCGAGGCGCCGGCTTCGCTCACCACCACCTTCTGGATGGCTCGCGGCGCCTCGCCACCCGACAGCTTTTGCAGACGCTGAATCAGCTCGGCGGCCAGCTTGTCGGTCTCGCGGCTGCCGGTGCCGTTGCCGATGGCCACCAGGTCGACGCCGTGCGCCTGGCACAAACGGCCCAGCGCGTGCAGCGAGCCTTCCCAGTCGCGCCGTGGCTCGAGCGGGTAGATGGTTTCGGTGGCCAGCACGCGGCCGGTGGCATCGACCACCGCCACCTTGCAGCCGGTGCGAATGCCCGGATCCAGCCCCATCACCACGCGCGGTCCGGCCGGTGCGGCCAGCAGCAGATCGCGCAGGTTCTCGGCGAACACCTTGATCGCCACGCGCTCGGCTTCTTCGCGCAGGCGGGCAAACAGGTCGCGCTCGAGGCTCAGGCTCAGCTTGACCTTCCAGCACCAGGTGATGCACTTGCGAATCAGGTCGTCGGCCGGGCGCTTGGCGTGGCTCCAGCGCAGGTGCACCGCGATGCGGCCCTCGGCCATCGACACCGCAGGCGCTGGCTTGGCCGCCGCCGAGGTCGCCGTTGCCGCGACCTCATCGCCATGCACCAGCTTCGCGTCGAGCAGTTCCAGGGCGCGGCCGCGAAACACCGCCAGCGCGCGGTGCGAGGGCACCTTGCGGATCGGCTCGGCGTAGTCAAAGTAGTCGCGAAACTTGGCCACGTCGGGGTGGTTGGCGTCCTTGCCATCGAGCAAGCGGCTTTGCAGCCGGCCGTCGTCCCACAGCCATTCGCGCAAGCGGCCCACCAGCAGCGCGTCTTCGGCCCAGCGCTCGGCCAGGATGTCGCGCACGCCGTCGAGCACGGCCAGCGCATCGGCAAAACCGGCCTCGGCCAGCGCGGCAGCACCACCTTCGAAGCTGGCAACAAACGCCGTGGCCTCGGCCAGCGGATCGAGCGTCGGGTCGGCGAACAGCCGCTCGGCCAGCGGCTCGATGCCGGCTTCGCGGGCGATCATGGCCTTGGTGCGGCGCTTTTGCTTGAACGGCAGATAGAGGTCTTCGAGTTCTTGCTTGGTGGGCGCGGCCTCGATCGCGGCGCGCAACTCGGGGGTGAGCTTGCCCTGCTCTTCAATGCTCTTGAGCACGGCGGTGCGGCGCTCGGCCAGCTCGCGCAGGTAAGACAGGCGCGACTCCAGCTCGCGCAGCTGGATGTCGTCGAGGTTGTCGGTCACTTCCTTGCGGTAGCGGGCGATGAAGGGCACCGTGGCGCCGCCGTCGAGCAACTCGACCGCCGCATGGATCTGGGCCGGCCGAACCTTCAGTTCGGCGGCAATTTGTAGCAGGATGGGGTTCAAGGCAGACGGCCCCGGAACAGGGCAAAAGAGGCAGAAAAGCGGGCGGCAAACAAGCCCGGAAGGTGGGCCCGCTGCGGGGGGAATTCAGTGTGCCACAGGGGTCTGGCCGGCCCACCGCACAACGCCCAGGCCGGCGCGCACGCCGCTGGCCAGGCACGCCGTGAGCAGGTAGCCGCCGGTGGGCGCTTCCCAGTCGAGCATCTCGCCGGCGCAAAACACCCCCGGCAGCGCCTTGAGCATCAAGGCGTCGTCAAGTGCTTCGAAGCGCACGCCGCCCGCGCTGCTGATGGCCTCGTCGATCGGACGGGCCGCGCTGACACCCAGCGGCAGTGCCTTGAGCGCCGCGGCCAGTTGATCTGCATCGGCCATCACGTCGCGCGGCGTGAGTTCGCGCAGCAGCGCGGCCTTCACGCCGTCGATGCCCAGCCTCGATTTGAGGTGCGTGGCCAGCGAGCGCGAGCCGCGCGGGTGCGCCACTTCGCGCGCCACCCACTCGGCGCTGCGAGCGGGCAGCAAATCGATGAAAGCCTGCGCGGGACCGTGCTGCGTCAGCGCCTCGCGCAGCGTGGCCGAAGCGGCGTACACGAGGCTGCCCTCGACGCCGCCTTCGGTGATGACGAACTCGCCGGCCTGCTCGAACTCGCGGCCGTCCGGACCCGTGCAGCGCAGCGCCACGTTCTTGACCGGTGCGCCCGCGTGGCGACTGCGAAAGTGTTCGCTCCAGCCGGGTTGCATCACGCCCTCGGCATCGGCATGCGTCACGTCGAAGCCGCAGTTCGAGGGGCGCAACGGCGCCACATCGGCACCGCGCGCGGCCAGCCACGGCACCCACGCGCCGTCGGATCCCAGCCGCGCCCAGCTCGCGCCGCCTAGCGCGAACACGACCGCGTCGGTTCGCACCGTGATCTGGCCGTGAGGGCTGTCGAAGGCGAGCGCATGGCGGCCGTCGCCACTCTCATCGGCGGCCCAGCCCACGCAACGGTGGCGCTGATGAAAGCGCACGCCCAGAGCGCGCAGCCGGTGCAGCCAGGCGCGCAGCAGCGGTGCGGCCTTCAGGTCGAGCGGAAACACGCGCCCCGAACTGCCCACGAAGGTGCCCACGCCCAGGCCCAGCGCCCACGCGCGCAGCTCGGGAGGGCCGAACTCGCGCAGCATTGACTCGACGGCCCCGCGGCGGGTGCCGTAGCGGCTGGCGAAGGCCTCGGGCGCTTCCGAGTGCGTGAGGTTCAGCCCGCCCTTGCCCGCCAGCAAGAACTTGCGCCCCACCGAGGGCATGGCGTCGTACACATCGACGCTCAAGCCGGCGCGGCCCAGTTGTTCGGCAGCCATCAGGCCCGCGGGCCCGCCGCCGACGATGGCCACGGTGAAAGTATCGACAGGCATCGGATCAGGCACGCGGCAGCACTCGGAAACGCTCGCAGGCATCAGCGCCCTCGCAGCGGATGCGCAGCATAGGGCACGCGGCGGCGCTGCCGATGCCAGAATCCGCTCATTGCGGCAGGCGCAAATCGCCGCCAACGCAACGGCGCGGCAGAACCTGCCACGCGCGAACCAACAGCCGGAGAAATTTTCATGAGCTCGATCCTGGAACGTGTCTTAGGTGTCTCGCAGCGTGAACGCGAACTGCAAGGGCAAATCGACGATCTGACCGGGGAGCTCGACTCGGTGCAGACCCGCCTGGATCTGGTGCGCATGGCCACCGCCGACGGGACCTGGGACATGGTGGTCAACCACGCCGACCCGGCCAACCCGAACAACCCGTTCTGGTGGTCGGACCAGTTCCGCCGTCTGCTGGGCTTTCGCAACGAAAACGACTTCCCCAACGTGCTGTCGAGCTGGGCCGGCCGGCTGCACCCCGAAGACCGCGAGCCCACCCTGGCCGCCTTTGGCCGCCACCTGGCCGACCGCAGCGGCCGCACGCCCTACGACGTGACCTACCGTCTGGCCACCAAGACCCGCGAGTACCGCTGGTTTCGTGCGCGCGGCGAGACCTTGCGCTCCGCCGACGGCACCGCGCTGCGCGTGGCCGGTTCGCTGACCGACATCCACAACTCGCGCCAGCGCGAAGAAACGCTCGAGACGCTGCTGGTGCGCTTCGACCTCGCCCGCGAGATGCTGCAAGACGGCCTGTGGGACATGGCGGTGGTCGCCGGCGATCCGGTCAATCCGAAGAATGCCTTTTGGTGGTCGGACCAGTTCCGCCGCCTGCTGGGCTTCGAGACCGTGGCCGAGTTCCCCGACGTGCTCGACAGCTGGGCCTCCAAGCTGCACCCCGACGACGCCGAGCGCACGGTCAAGGCCTTCGGCGCGCACATCGGCGACCGCAGCGGGCGCACGCCTTACGACGTCGAGTACCGCTTGCGCTGCAAGGACGGCGCGTACCGCTGGTTTCGCGCGCGCGGTCAGACCAAGCGCACACCCGACGGCACGCCGCTGCGGGTGGTGGGCGCGATCACCGACCTCACGCTGCAAAAGCACGAGGAACAAAACCAGCGCATCCAGCAGGAAAACAACGCCTTCCTCGACACCAGCCTGAAGGGCATCGGCGGCATCGTCGGTTCGATCCAGCGCGTGGCCGACCAGACCAACCTGCTCGCGCTCAACGCCTCGGTCGAAGCGGCGCGCGCCGGGCCGGCGGGGCGCGGCTTCGCGGTGGTGGCCGACGAGATCCGCTCGCTGGCCCACCAGGTGCAAAGCGCCACCGCGCAGATCGTCGAGATCCAGACCCGCCTGACCCACCAGCGCAACCGGCAATAGCCTGACCCAGGCGGCCGACCACGGCCGCGATCAATCTCCGCCGGCCGCCCTCACCCGACGCCCGTCTTGCGCCGGGCGTGTGAGGTACTTGAAGCTGCCGGTGGCGTGCGCCAGCAGCACGCCCGCCTCGTCGAGCAGCGACGCCTCGCAAAACGCCAGCGTGGGTGTGCGCGACAGCACCCGGCCGCGCGCCGTCAAGCGGCCTGTGGCGGGGCGCATGAAGGTCGTCTTCATTTCGATGGTGATCACCGCACGGCCCAGCGTGCCCGGCGCGGCATCCACCGGCACATCGGCGCTGCGTGCCGCATGCGCCATCGTCACGTCGAGCAGCGTCATGGTCACGCCACCGTGCGCCATGGCCAGCGAGTTGTGCTGATCGGCGCGCAAGGGCAGCACGATCTCGGCCTCGCCACCTTGCATGCGCAGCAACTCGAAGCCCAGGGCCTGCACGAACGGGATCAACACCGGAAATTCCATCGGGTTATTTTTCCAGCGACTCGAAGAAGGCGCGGCTGTCGGTGTCGCGGCCCAGAAAGCGCCGCAGCAGCTCATCAGGCGCCACCTGGCCGCCTTGCTCGAGCACCATCTCGCGGTAGCGGCGGCCGACCTGCGCGTCGAGCCGGTCGGCCGCGAAGGCGGTGCGCAAATCCTCGGCGATCACCAGGCTCCACAAATAGCCGTAGTAGCCGGCCGCGTAACCGCTGGCGATGTGTTCGAAGCCGGCCGGAAACAGCGTGCCGCTCACGCTGCCCAGCGGCGTGTCGGTTTCCATCTGCGTCCACAACGCCAGCGGATCGGCGCTCTCGCGGCCGTACAGCGCGAGGTCGTAGCGGGCATACAGGTGCTGGCGCGAGAACTGGATGCCCTTGCCGAAGTCGCGCGCGGCACGCGCTTGCGCCAGCAGCGCTGCAGGCAGCGTGGGGCACGACGCGCACCACGGTGCCATCAGCGCGAGCACCTGCGGGTCGTAGACCCAGTCCTCGAGCATCTGCGAGGGCGCCTCCACGAAGTCAAGCTGCACGTTGGTGCCGCCTTGCGCGGCATAGCGCGTGTTCGACAGCAGCGAGTGCAGCGCGTGGCCGAACTCGTGCAGCAAGGTCTCCAGCTCGTCGAGCGTCAGCCCCTGGCGGTTGACGTTGACGACCATTGCGGCCGCCGGGCGCCGCCCGGCCAGCGTGGACGCATTGCGAAAGCTCCACACCGCGGCGTGATTGAACTTGTCGGCGCGCGGATACAGGTCGACGAACAGCGTGCCGAGCAGCGCCTTCGTGCGCGTGTCGCTGATCACGTAGCCGCGCGCATCGCGGTGCCACAGCGGCTCGCGCTGCGCCAGCGGCGCGACGCTCACGCCCAACAGCCGCTCGGCCAGCGCGAACACCAGGCGCAAGCTGGCCTCGGGCGGAAAGTACGCCCGGAACTGCTCCTGATCGACCGCGTA
>CAIVGK010000044.1 GCA_903905475.1 uncultured Burkholderiales bacterium
CAGGCCAGCGTGATGCTGTGCAACTCGAAAGGCCGCGGCGTGCCGCGCATCGCCGTCGAGATGGGCGTGACCGACGGCTGGTGGAAGTACGGCTGCGCTGCGGTCGTGGGCATCGACACCTACGGCGAGTCGGCGCCGGCGCCGGTGCTGTTCAAGCACTTCGGCTTCACCGCCGAGAACGTCGCGGCCACGGTGCTGCGCGCGCTGCGCGGCTGATGCTGCGCCTGCAAAAAATCCAAAACTGAGGACATTCCCATGACCATCAAGGTAGGCATCAACGGCTTCGGCCGCATCGGACGCATGGTGTTCCGCGCGGCGGTGCAGAACTTCCCCGGCATCGAGATCGTCGGCATCAACGACCTGCTCGAGCCCGAATACCTCGCCTACATGCTGCAGTACGACAGCGTCCACGGCCGCTTCAAGGGTGACATCGCCATCGACGGCACCACGCTGATCGTCAACGGCAAGCGCATCCGCCTGACCGCGGTGAAGGACCCGTCCGAACTCAAGTGGAACGAGGTCGGCGCCGACGTGGTGGTCGAGGCCACCGGCTTGTTCCTCACCAAGGACACCTGCCAGAAGCACATCGACGCCGGTGCCAAGAAGGTCATCCAGAGCGCGCCCAGCAAGGACGACACGCCGATGTTCGTCTACGGCGTCAACGACAAGACCTACGCCGGCCAGACCATCGTCAGCAACGCCAGCTGCACCACCAACTGCCTGGCTCCGGTGGCCAAGGTGCTCAACGACACCTTCGGCATCAAGCGCGGCCTGATGACCACGGTGCATGCGGCCACCGCCACCCAAAAGACGGTGGACGGCCCGAGCAACAAGGACTGGCGCGGCGGTCGCGGCATCCTCGAAAACATCATCCCGAGCAGCACCGGTGCGGCCAAGGCGGTCGGCGTGGTGATTCCCGAGCTGAACAAGAAGCTCACCGGCATGTCGTTTCGCGTGCCGACCAGCGACGTGTCGGTGGTCGATCTGACGGTCGAGCTCGACAAGCCGGCCTCCTACGCCGACATCTGCGCGGCCATGAAGGCCGCCAGCCAAGGCGCCATGAAGGGCGTGCTGGGCTACACCGAGGACAAGGTGGTCTCCACCGACTTCCGTGGCGAGTCCATGACCAGCGTGTTCGACGCCGATGCCGGCATCGCGCTCGACTCGACCTTCGTGAAGGTCGTGGCCTGGTACGACAACGAGTGGGGCTACTCGAACAAGGTGCTCGAGATGGTGCAGGTCATCTCCCGCTGAGGCGGTCCCGGCCACCCGCCACCGACGGTGTGGCGAGCGCCAGCGCGGTGACTGTCGGGCGGCGTTGATTGCTGTCACCGGTGGGCGACCGAGCGGCTCCTAGACTGGTCCGATGAGTCGCATGCGCGCGGGGTGGGTGGGCTGGATGGTGGCGTGTGCCGCCGTGGGCGCAGCCTGCCAGAGCGCGCCGGCGGCGGTGTCGGGTCTGCGCGTGCTGGTGCGTCTGGCGCCCGATCCCCTGACCGGCGCGGCCGCCGATGAGAGTCCCGCCGCCATTGAGCAGCGTGTCAGCGCGAGCGCCGGTGCGCCGGCCAGGTACGTCGCGGCCAGCGGCGCCCAATGGCACGTGCTGATCCTGCAGTGCGCCGCCCCTGACTGCGACGCGGCGCTGCAGCGTCTGGCGGCCGACGCCGCCCGTTTCCCGGCGGTCCAGCGCGACGAGCGTCGCCAACACTGAGCGCCGCCCACCCCTTTGGTCTTGCAGGAACCCACCATGCGACTTTTCAAGCCGGTCTTCCGTCATGCGCTGGCGCTGTGTGGCGCGGCCCTGTGGTTCGCCAGCGGCGGGGTGCTGGCGCAGATCAGTCCCGAGACGGCGCGCGTGATCGTCAAGCTCAAGTCGCCGCCGGTGGCCATTGCTTCGCCCGACGCCGTCGCGCCGCCGTCTCAGGTGCAGGGCCTGGCACACCGGCTCGGCATGACCATGCGCGAGCGCGCCGGCCCCACCGAGCGCACGCGCGTGGTCACCGCGCGCGGTCTCGACTCGCGCCAGCTGGCGCAGCGGCTCGCGCGCGACAGCGAGGTCGAGTACGCGGTGCCCGACGAGCGCCGCCACCGGCTGTCGGCGCCCAACGATCCGCGCTACGCCGTCGGCCTGGCCGAGCCCGGCCCCACCACGGGCCAGTGGTACCTGCGTGCGCCCCAGGGCCAGGCGCAGTCCTCGATCAACGTCGAGGGCGCCTGGGCGGCCGCGCTCGGCACGTCGCGACACGTCGTGGTGGCGCTGCTCGACTCCGGGGTGCGTTTTGACCACCCCGACCTGCGGCGGTTTGCCGATGGCGGCAACCTGCTCGATGGCCACGACTTCATCACCGACCCGTTTCTCGACAACGACGGCACCCCCGGCCGCGACAGCGATGCGTCCGACCCCGGCGACTGGGTCAGCGAGGCCGATGTGAACAGCCCCGCCAACACGGTGGGCTGCACGCCGGCCGACGTGGCCCCCAGCTCCTGGCACGGCACGCAAACGGCCGGCCTGCTGGGCGCCACCACCCACAACGCGCTCGGCATGGCCGGCATGACGGGCGCCGGGCGCAATGTGCTGGTGCTGCCGGTGCGCGTGCTGGGCAGGTGCGGCGGGTTTGATTCGGACATCATCCCGGCGATGCGCTGGGCCGCGGGCTTGCGCGTGCCGGGCGTGCCCGCCAACCCCAACCCGGCGCGCGTCATCAACCTGAGCCTCGGCGGCGCAGGCGTTTGCGGCGAGGCCTACCGCGATGCCATCCGCGAGATCAACCAGGCCGGCGTGGTGGTGGTGGCTGCGGCCGGCAACACCAGCGGCGGTGCGGTCAATGCCCCGGCCAATTGCCCCGGCGTGATCGCTGTGACCGGGTTGCGCCAGATCGGCTCCAAGGTCGGCTACTCCGATCTGGGCCCGGAGATCGCGCTCAGCGCGCCCGCCGGCAACTGCGTGAACCTGAGCGGCGAGTGCCTGTACCCGCTGCTGACCACCACCAACAGCGGCACGACCACCCCGGTGGCCGCCGAGGACGCCTACACCGATGGCGTCAACGTCACGGCCGGCACCAGTTTTTCGGCGCCGCTGGTGGCCGGCGCCGCTGCACTGATGCTGGCGGTGCAGCCGGGGCTCAACGCCGACGAGGTGCGTCAGTTGCTGCGCGTTTCGGCACGGGCGTTTCCCACCACTGGCGATGAGCCCGGTGTGGGCCTGTGCCAGGCGCCCACGGTCGATGCGGATGACATTCCCGTCGAGCAGCTCGAGTGCTACTGCACCACCTCGACGTGCGGCGCCGGCATGCTCGACGCGAGCGCGGCGGTGGCGCTGGCCCAGACCACCCAAGCGTCCAGCGACAGCCACGGCGGTGGGGCGCTGGGCTGGGGCTGGTTGCTGGCGCTGGGCCTGGCCGTGCGTGCGGTGGCGCGTTCGCACCGCCACGCCTGAGACCGAAACCCCACCAGCTGCGCTCGCGGGGGCGGGCCGTTCAACCGGTCAGGGTGGGGCGCAGGTCACGAAGCCTTTGCCCGTCGCCGCCGACGGCAGCGCTTCGAGCGCGCTGGCCTCGGGCGGCGTGGCCGCATCGACCCGCAGGCGGTGCGATGTGGCCGGCGGTGTCACCTCCACGATGCGCCCGGTGTGGATGCCGCGCGCCACCAGGCGCGCGAGCGCTTCCTGGGCGGCCACCAGCGTGTCGAACTGCCCCAGCGACAAGGTTTCGTCGGTGCCGCTGGCGGCTTTCACCACCTCGAAGGCCACGCCCAGGCGCTTGAGTTCGGTGATCTTCTTGAGCTGCGCCTCGCGGGGTGCCGCGCGTCCCACCGCGATCATCCACAAGCCGGGCGTGTCGGTGCTGAGCCGGCTCCAGCGACCGGCCAGCGCACTGGCGGCCGGGTTGGCGGCGAGCGCGGCTTCGACGGCGACCACCTCGCTGGCATCGAACGGGCCGGCCTCGAGGCAGCGCCTGGCCGGAGGGGCCACCGCCACCTGTGCCGGCAGCAGGCGCACGGCTTCGGGGTGCACCTGCTGGGCGAGCCGCTGCGGCTCGCGCTCGGCGTGAGCCGCGCTGCCCACCACTGCATCGAGCCAGCCTTGCGTCCACGCAAAGAAGGCCGCGTTGGCCAGCAGCAAGGCGATCACCAGCGTTCTCAACATGAGCTTTCCTTGCCGGCGGGCGAGGCCCGCACGCTCACCTCGCCCGAGATCACCTCACGCAGGCCATTGGGCGTGAGCACACGCAGCGCGCCGTTGCCGGCCACGCCGTCAGCCACGCCCGTCAGGTGGCTGGCATCCACCGCGGCGCTTGGCGTGTCGGGGTGCAGGCCGGCACCGGCTTGCACCGTGCAGCCTCGCAACACGTCGCGCTGGGCAAATCGTTCAGCGAAGGCGGCAAAGCCGCCGCGCGAGAACTGCTGCAAGGCTTCGACCAGCGGCAAGGCCACGCGGTGCAGCACGCCGGGTGCGGCGGCCTCGGCGTCCAGCTCTTGCAGGCAGGCAAAGCCGCTGGCCGCCTGGGTGGCGTCAATGGCCATTGGCAGCACATTGAGGCCCACGCCCACCACCGCCAGCCGCAGCGCGCCCGCGGGCACGGTCTCGATCAGCAATCCGCCGAGCTTGCGACCGGCGCCGGGCTCGCCATGCGGAGGCATCAGCCACAGGTCGTTGGGCCACTTGATGCCGATCCAGGGGCGGCCAGTGGCCACGCCATCGGCGTCGCGACCGGCGGTGGGGTCGAGCGCTTCGGCCAGCGCCACGCCCACGGCCAACGAAAAGCCCGACCAGTCGGCGGGCCCCAGTGCCATGGCCAGCGAAAACGTCAGCGACGCGCCCGGCTCGGCCTGCCAGCTGCGGCCTTGCCGTCCGCGGCCGTGGGTCTGGTGCTCGGCCACCAGCAGGCAGGGCTGGTAGTCGGCATCGCGTCGGCCGAACGACACGCCGTCCGGGCGACGGCGCAGCGCGCCCAGATCGACCTCGTCCGGCAGCCGGTGGGTCACGCGGGCGCGCTCGAGCAGCGCGGTGTTGGTCGAGCCGATCTGTGCGACCACCTCGACGCCCAGGTTGGGGATGCATGGCGACAGCTGGTGGTACAGCCGCTCGGCGTGCCACTCCAGCGCGTGCTCGGCGGGGGCGTTCATGGCGTCTTGCGCCCGAGCATCGTGCCGCGGCAGCTCACGGCGCCGCAGCAGCAGGCGTACTGCTTCTTCAGCTTGGCGGTGATGCGCTCGTCAAGCACCAGTCCGTAGTCGTAGAACAACTCGTCGCCCGGGTGAAGACGGTGCAGCGCGCGGATGAACACCCGCCCGCCGGTCTCGTCGGCGACGCAGTTGGGCTCGCAGGCGTGGTTGATCCAGCGCGAACTGTTGCCGCCGTGCTTGGCGTCAATGACCTGGCCGCTCTCGAGGCTGAAATAGAAGGTGTGGTTCGGGTTGCTCGGGTCGTGGGGGTGGCGGCGCAGCGCCTCGGGCCAGTCGATGACTTCGCCGGTGTATTCGATGATCAACTCACCCTCGGCGATCTCGGCCAGCGTGAACACGCCGCGGCCGTGCACCGTGCTGCGTCTGACCTGAATGCGACGACCCGGCGAAGTTCGGGGGGGCTTGAGCGCGACCACTTGCTTCATCGACGTCTTTGGGTACATTGAAATTGTGGGTGCGCGCGGGTGTGTGCGTGCCTGGGCGTGCGTGTATGCGCGCGAGTCGATCGATTGTAGAGACGCGTGTGGCCTGCGATGGGGCCACGCGGCCCCGTAGATGTAGAGCCTTTCCCTGCGAAAAGAACCATGACCAAGACCTTGATCATTGCCGAGAAGCCCAGCGTGGCCCAGGACATCGTGCGTGCGCTCACGCCGGTGGCCGGCAAGTTCGACAAGCAAGCCGACCACTTCGAAAACGACCGCTACGTCGTCACCTCCGCCGTGGGCCACCTGGTGGAGATCAAGGCGCCGGAGGAGTTCGATGTCAAGCGCGGCAAGTGGAGCTTCGCGCACCTGCCGGTGGTCCCGCCGTACTTCGATCTGGCGCCCATCGACAAGGCCAAGTCGCGACTCGCCGCCGTGGTCAAGCTGGTCAAGCGCAAGGACGTGAGCGCACTCATCAACGCGTGTGACGCGGGCCGCGAGGGCGAGCTGATCTTCCGGCTGATCATCCAGTACGCCGGCGTCAACGAGAAGAAGACCGTGGCGCCCAAGCCGATCCAGCGCTTGTGGCTGCAAAGCATGACGCCGCAGGCGATCCGCGACGGCTTCGACAAGCTGCGCAGCGACGCTGACATGCTCGGCCTGTCCGATGCCGCGCGCAGCCGCAGCGAGGCCGACTGGCTGGTCGGCATCAACGGCACGCGCGCCATGACCGCGTTCAATTCGCGCGACGGCGGCTTCTTCCTGACCACCGTGGGCCGCGTGCAGACCCCCACGCTGAGCGTGGTGGTCGAGCGCGAGGAAAAGATCCGCAAGCACGTGTCACGACCGTACTGGGAGATCAAGGCGAGCTTTGCCGCGGTGGCCGGTGAATACGAAGGCAAGTGGTTTGACACCGCCTGGAAGAAAAACCCCGACGACGCCGAACTGCGCGCCGACCGCCTGTGGAACGAGGCCGACGCGCAGACCATCGCGCAGGCCGTGCGCGGCCAGCCGGCCAGCGTCACCGAAGAGGCCAAGCCCAGCTCGCAAAGCGCGCCCACTCTGTACGACCTGACCACCTTGCAGCGCGAGGCCAATTCGCGCTTCGGCTTCAGCGCCAAGACCACGCTGTCCATCGCGCAGGCGCTGTACGAAAAGCACAAGGTGCTGACCTATCCGCGTACCGACAGCAAGGCGCTGCCCGAGGACTACCTGCCGGTGGTCAAGGAAACCATGGCCATGCTCGCCGACGAGGAGCTGCCCGGCCCGTTGCGGCCGCTGTCGGGCCACGCCCGCAAGGCGCTCAACGACGGGCTGGTCAAGCCCAACAAGCGCATCTTCGACAACGCCAAGGTGTCGGACCACTTCGCCATCATCCCGACCCTGCAGGCGCCGAAAAGCCTCACCGAGATCGAGGCCAAGCTCTACGACATGGTGGTCAAGCGCTTCCTGGCGGTGTTCTATCCGCCGGCCGAGTTCATGGTCACCACCCGCATCTCGACGGTGGCTGCGGCGGGCCAGAAATTCAGCTTCCAGACCAACGGCAAGGTGATGGTCAAGCCGGGCTGGCTGGCGGTGTACGGGCGCGAGGCGCAAGAAGACGACGCCAACCTGGTGGCGGTGCAACCCGGCGAGCTGGTGCAAACCGAAAGCGTCGACGTCAACCCGCTCAAGACCAAGCCGCCCGCGCGCTACACCGAGGCCACGCTGCTCAGCGCCATGGAAGGCGCAGGCAAGCTGATCGACGACGACGAGTTGCGCGAGGCGATGGCCGAAAAGGGCCTGGGCACGCCAGCCACCCGCGCGCAGACCATCGAAGGGCTGATCCTCGAGAAGTACATGGTGCGCGAGGGCCGCGAGCTGATCCCCACGGCCAAGGCCTTCCAGCTGATGACGCTGCTGCGCGGGCTGCAGGTCGAAGAGCTCACCAAGCCCGAGCTCACCGGCAACTGGGAGTTCCAGCTCGCCGAGATGGAAAAGGGCAAGCTCAGCCGCGAGACCTTCATGGCCGGCATCGCCGCCATGACCGAGCGCGTGGTGGCCAAGGCCAAGGAATACGACCGCGACACCATCCCCGGCGACTACGCCACGCTGGCCGTGCCGTGCCCCAACTGCGGCGGCGTGGTCAAGGAGAACTACCGCCGCTACACCTGCCTCGGCAAGGACGGCGCCGCACCGGCCGACGCCGCCGAGCACCACGGCTGCGGCTTCAGCATCAGCAAGATCCCCGGCAGCCGCAGCTTCGAGCTGGCCGAGGTCGAGGCCTTCATCGCCCACAAGAAGATCGGCCCGCTCGAGGGCTTTCGCTCGAAGGCCGGCTGGCCGTTCACCGCCGAGCTCAAGCTGGCGTACGACGACGAGATCAAGAACTGGAAGCTCGAGTTCGACTTCGGCGAAGACGCCAAGGGCGAAGCCGGCGAGCCGGTCGACTTCTCGGAGCAGGAGTCACTCGGGCGCTGTCCGAAGGACCAGGGCCAGGTGTTCGAGCACGGCACCAGCTACGTGTGCGAGCACGCCGTGGGCGCCAACGTGACCTGCGACTTCAAGAGCGGCAAGATCATCTTGCAGCAGCCCGTGCCGCGCGAGCAGATGACCCGGCTGCTGCAAACCGGCAAGACCGACCTGCTCGAGAACTTCGTGTCCAACAAGACCCGGCGCAAGTTCAAGGCCCGCCTGGCGTTCGATGCCAAGGAAGGCAAGGTCAGCTTCGAGTTCGAACCGCGTCCGGTCAAGGCCCCGGCGGCGAAGAAGGCGGCGGCCAAGAAGACGGCCTGACCGGTGGACGGCGCCCAAGGCTCGCCCGCGCTGCACGGGCGGGCGCAGTGCGCGCCGTGGCGGGTTCGCTCAGGTCGCTGGGGCCACCAACCCCAGCATCGAGCGCCCCACCGCCTCGGCCACCTCGATGCCGTCGACGCCGGCCGACATGATCCCGCCGGCGTAGCCCGCGCCTTCGCCAGCCGGGTACAGGCCGCGCACGTTGAGGCTTTGCCAGTCGCGCCCGCGGGTGATGCGCAGCGGCGATGAGGTGCGCGTCTCGACGCCGGTGAGCACCGCGTCGGGCCTGTTGAAGCCCTGGATCTGCCGCTCGAAGGCGGGCAGCGCCTCGCGGATCGCGTCGATCGCGTAAAGCGGCAAGCTGGCGTGCTCGCGCCGGCCCAGATCGGTCAGGTGCACGCCCGGCTTGTAGGACGGCTCGACCGCGCCAAGCACGGCCGAGGCCTGG
>CAIVGK010000045.1 GCA_903905475.1 uncultured Burkholderiales bacterium
GCATCGAACAGGTCGGCGGCGCGGGCGAACAGCAGCTTGAGGTGGTCGTTGAGCTCGGTCATCGTGCCGACCGTGCTGCGGCTGGTGCGCACCGGGTTGGTCTGGTCGATGGCAATGGCCGGCGGCACGCCGTCGACCCGATCGACCGCCGGGCGGTCCATGCGGTCGAGGAACTGCCGCGCATAGGCGCTGAAGGTCTCGACGTAGCGGCGCTGGCCTTCGGCGTACAGCGTGTCAAACACCAGACTCGACTTGCCCGAGCCGCTGGGGCCGGTCACCACCGTCATCTCGCCGGTGCGGATGTCGAGATCGAGGTTCTTGAGGTTGTGCTGCCGCGCGCCGCGGATGCGGATCAAGCCGTGGGACATCGGTGGCTCTGGGAAGTGTGCGGCGAGGGGAACGGGCATTCTAGGGACGAAGGAGAAGGTCAGGCCCCCCTCGGACAGCGCAGTGCCGGCACGGAGATGGCCGGGTGGCCGGTGGCGGATTTCGGCTTCAGCCGAACTCGAACGACGTGACGCCGAAGATCGTGTCCACCGGCAGCTGCGGCTGGGGCCCGTGAAAAAGACGGGCGCAGCCGAACGCCTCGAACAGCCCGAGCCGCAGCGCGATGTCGACCGCCGCCGCATTGGCCTGCGGCACGTCGAGTTGCACGCGCTGGCCCTCGACCGTGGCCATCAGGCTGCGCACCAGGGTCTCGGCCAGATCGGGCCGATCGGCAAACACGGGGCCGATCTTGTGGCCCGCACGGCAGGGCCGCACCACGCCGTAGCCCACGATCGAGCCGCCCTCGCGCAGCGCCGCGACGCCAGCCCCTGGCTGGCTGACCCAGCGCTCGAGAAAGCGCGTGCGGGGAGCCGGCACATGGCGTTGGTCGTAGCGGTCGAGTTCGTCGAAGTCGATCTGCGCGAGCGTCAGCACGGCGGGGCTAAGGACACCCTGCGCGAGCCCCTCGAATCGCAGGTCGCGCCACGCCAGCTTGAAGCCGCCCCGCTCGTAGAACGGCACCATCGCAAACACGCCGTCCATGCCGATGGCCGTGTCAGGGCTCAGGCGCTGACGCAATCGATCAAGCCGGTGATGCCACAGCACGGTGCCCAGGCCGGCGCCTCGGTACTCGGGGCGCACGATGAACAGGCCCATGTATCCGAAGCGGCCCGCGTAGGAAAAGATGGTGCCGCCGCCGACCAGTTCGTCGCCTCGTCGCAAGGCGATGAAGGCGTCAGGGTCGATGTCCCATGCGATGCCGATGTCAGCCAGCCCGGGATTCCAGCCCTCGGCGGCGGCCAGGTCGTCAAGCAGGGGCACCTCTGCGGCGCGCATCGCTCCGATCGAGTAGCCATCGGGAAGCATGGGGGTGTTTTTCATCGGGGGCTGGGTGGCGGCTTGCCGCGGATTCTAGGAACCCGAGGGACTGACGACACACGGCGACCGAACCGCCGATCCATCAGCCAGAATCGCGCCTTGCCCGCAGTGGCTCAGCCCCTGCCAGAAGGATTTCTCGATGCCCGGCTCCGTTGAAGTTTTGCTCTCCCAGCGCGTCACCCGCGTGACGCTGCGCAACGCCGGCAAGCTCAACGCGATCGACATCGCCATGTGGCATGAGCTGCGCCAGGTCTTCAACGATTTGCAGGCCATGCCCACCGAGCAGGCGCCCGCGGTGGTGGTGATCTGCGGGGCGGACGGGCACTTCGCAGCCGGCGGCGACATCGCCGAGTTCGCCGGCTTCCGGTTTGACCCGGCGCGGTTGCAGCATTTCCACGAAGACGTCGTGGCACCCGCGCTTCAGGCGATGCTGGAATGCGATGTGCCGCTGTATGCGCAGATCGACGGCACTTGCATGGGCGGCGGGCTGGAGATCGCGGCGTGCTGCGACGTGCGCATCTGCGGCGAGGGCAGCCGCTTCGGCGCGCCGATCGCCAAGCTGGGCTTTCCGATGGCGCACTCCGAAGTGGCGCTGCTGCGGCGCGTGTTCGGCGAAGCGGCGCTGCGCGAAATGCTGCTCGAAGCGCGGCTGTACAACGCCGCTGCGGCGTGGCGCTGTGGCCTGGTCCACGACGTGGTGGCCGATGACACGGTGGCCGCTCAGGTGTGGGCGCGCTGCGAGCGCATCGCCGACACCTTGTCGCCGCAGGCCGCGCGACTGAACAAACGCACCTTGCGCCAGTTGGCCGCAGGGGGCCTGACACCCGCCGAACGCGAGGCGCACTTCGCCTACGCCAACAGCCCCGAACACCGCGAAGGCGTCACGGCCTTCATCGACAAGCGCGCGCCGCGCTTTCGCTCACCGTCCCTGTGATCCGACCATGAACGAGAACCTCTACCTGGCCCTGCGCGCCGCCCATCCCAAAGACCTGAGCCAAACGGCCATCGAGACCGCCGACGGCGCGCTGCTGAGCTACTCGTGGCAAGACCTCGACCGCAGCACGGCGATGATCGCCAACCTGCTGGGCTCGCTCGAGCTGCCCGAAGGCGCACGCGTGCTGGTGCAAACCGAGAAATCGGTTGAAGCACTGATGCTTTATCTGGCCGTGCTGCGCGCCGGGCTGGTCTATGTGCCGCTGAACAACGCCTATCAGGCCAGCGAGCTCGAGTACTTCATCGGCGACGCCGAGCCGGGCGTGGTGGTGTGTGCCTCGAAGCATTTCGGCTGGGTCTCGAAGATCGCTTTTCGCGCCGGCACGCGCCACGTGTTCACGCTTGACGACGACCGCACCGGCAGCTTGCTGCAGCGCGCGGCGCACCACGACGACCAGCAGCAACCCGCCATGCGCGCGGCCAGCGACCTGGCCACCATCATCTACACCAGTGGCACCACGGGGCGC
>CAIVGK010000046.1 GCA_903905475.1 uncultured Burkholderiales bacterium
TGCTCGGCGCGGCTGCCGGTGTATGCGCTGCTGATCGGCGCGTTCATTCCGCAGCGCGCGGTGGGCGGCTTGGGGTTCGAGTTGCAGGGGCTGGTGATGTTCGGCCTGTATGCCGCGGGCATCGTGGGCGCGCTGGGCGTGGCCTGGGTGCTCAAGCGTTTCACGTCGCGCGGCGAGGTGCGCTCGCTGATGATGGAGCTGCCCACCTACCACTGGCCCACGCCGCGCAACATCGCCATCGGGCTGTGGCAGCGCGTCGAGATCTTCCTGAAGCGCGTGGGCGGCATCATCCTGGGCCTGACGATCGCGCTGTGGTTCTTTGCCAGCTTTCCGTCACCGCCCGCTGGCGCCACCGGCGCGCCGATCGAATACAGCGTGGCTGGGCAGATCGGTCATGCGCTGGCGGTGGTGTTCGAGCCCATCGGCTTCAACTGGCAGATCAGCGTGGCGCTGGTGCCTGGCATGGCCGCGCGCGAGGTGGCGGTGAGCGCGCTGGGCACCGTGTATGCGCTGTCGGCCACCGGCAGCGACACCGCCGAAGCGCTCACGCCGTTGATCGCCCACAGCTGGAGCCTGGCCACCGCCTTGTCGCTGCTTGCCTGGTTTGTCTTTGCGCCGCAGTGCTTGTCGACGCTGGCCACGGTCAAGCGCGAAACCGGTGGCTGGACGATGCCGCTGGCGATGGCGGGCTACCTGTTTGCGCTGGCCTATGGCGCGGCGTTCGTCACCTACCGGGTGGCGCTGTGGTGGGGCGGCTGAGCGGTTGTCCGAAAGTGCCTGTTTTTTTCTGGCCCGACGAAGTTCATTTCCGTGATGACGCGCCGCCTCGGCCCTCGGATGGGCTCTGTCTGGCCCGACTCACGGTGAGCCGTCGATAGCCAGCGGCCTCTTTCATGTGGCTTTTTGTGCCTTTGCGGCGTCCGTATGGGCTGGCACCAGGCACCGCGCGAGTCCCTGGAGGATCAGTTGCTTGGGCATGTTTTTTCCGATGAAGACGATGCGGCTGTGCCGTTGTTCCTCATGGGCCCACGCAGTTCCGCCATCCATTCCCATCAGCATGTGCACGCCTTGCAGCACGACGCGTCGGTCGTGGTGGGCAACATCGATCACGCCCTTGTAGCGCATCAGACTCGCTCCGTGGCCCTGAAGAAGGTCCGTCAGGAAGTCTTCGAGCCGTTCCGCATCGAAAGCCTGCTCCGCGCGGAACACGAAGCTCGTCACGTCGTCGTCGTGCTCATGGTCGGCATCGGTCAGGAAGTCCGGCTCGATCTGCAGGATGGCGTTCAGGTTGAAACCGCGAACGTCCAGCAATTGATCGATCGGCGTGTCGCCGAAGTGGGCGGCCGTCACCGGCGCACGGGGATTCATGCGCTTGACGCGTTGCTCAAGCGAACGCACATCGTCAACGCTGACGAGATCGGTTTTCGTCAAGAGGATGCGGTCGGCGAACCCCACCTGTTCCTGAGCCTCGTGGTGCGCGTCGAACTGCGCCATCGCGTGCTTCGCATCAACCATCGTGATCACGGCATCCAGCAGGTAGTGGTCGCTGATGTCGTCGTCGACGAAAAACGTTTGCGCCACTGGTGCTGGATCGGCGAGGCCGGTGGTCTCGATGATCACCCGGTCGAAGTGAAGTGAGCCGGCCGTGCGCTTGGCGAGCAATTCCCCGAGGATGCGGACGAGATCGCCACGCACGGTGCAGCAGATGCAACCGTTATTCATCTCGATGATCTGCTCGCCGGCGTCTTGCACCAGCAGTTCGTTGTCGATGCCAGCTTCGCCGAACTCGTTCTCGATCACCGCGATGCGTTGTCCGTGCGGCTCTCGCAAGATGCGGTTGAGTAGCGTGGTTTTCCCGCTGCCTAGAAAGCCGGTGAGGATGGTCACCGGGATCAGACTCATGTGACTCTCCTGAAGGGCGGTTGCATGGTCGATCCCTTTTTGATCGCTGCCGGGCGGGGCGTGGCTTCTGTGGCCCCTGGGGCGATCAGGCAGTCGCTCAGCCCTTGAACGATTACCTCTTGCGGCATGTTCCGGCCGATGAACAGAATGCGGTTGTCGCGTGGAGCGCCCTTTTTCCAATCGTCGTCGGCGTCTGTGCCCATCAAACGGTGCACGCCCTGTATCACCACGGGTTGAGCGGCACCCGCCACCGTGACCACGCCCTTGTAACGAATCAGTCGGTCTGCGTAGACCAGCAACATGCTGCTGAAGAAATCCTCCACCCGCTGCTTGTCGAAGGCCTGCTGGGTTCGAAAAACAAAGCTCGTCACGTCCCCATCGCGGGCGTTCTCTGCATCGATCAGGCCGCCCGCATCGATGTCCAGCACGCCGTTCAGCGTGAAGCCGCGAATGTCGAGCAGTTGCTGCGCCATCACGAGGTGACTGTCGCTGCTCAGCAGCCGAGCGCGCGGGTTCATGCGCTTGAGGCGGCCGTGCAGGGCGCGCGATGCCCCGGCCGTGATCGTGTCGTTTCGGGTCAGCACGATGCGATCGGCAAAGCCAACCTGATCCTGGGCTTCGTGGTGCGCATCGAGCTGTTCCATCGCCTGCTCGGCGTTGAGCACGGTGATGACAGCGTCCAGCCGGTACTGATCGCAGATCGCTTCATCGGCGAAGAAGGTCTGCACCACCGGCGCGGGCTCGGCAAGCCCGCTGGTCTCGATGATCACTCGGTCGAATTGCAGAACTCCTTGGGCTCGCTGAGTCTGCAGTGTGCGAACGGCGCGCAGCAGATCGCCACGCACTTGGCAGCGCAACTCCCCGTTGTCGATATCGACAACCTGCTCTTCACCGCTGAGTACCCGCAAGTCGACATCGGTGGGGGTGACGGTCGATTCGAACGACATGGCGATCCAGACGATGCGCTCACCGTTCTGATGCTGAATCAACTGCCGGATCAGCGAGGTTTTCCCGCTGCATGGCAAACCAGTGACGATGGTGACGGGTACGAGGCTCATGATGATCTGCGCTTGAAGTTGGTGCCGATGGCGTTGTGTGCAAACAATTTCAGGTTGGGGGCGGCGACGTTCTCGACGAACAAGGCGCGCCACCTCCTGAACGTGCTCCGCGGGAGGCTTGCGAGCGGCAGACGAACCTCGGTGTCGCGTGCGACCCAGCGAGCGCTGCACCCACCGGACAGATCGGCGAGCTGATTCGCATCAAATGACCCCATCCGCATCAGTGCATCGCCCAGGTTGCCCGCTGGGCGTTTCACGTTGGGCGGGTGTCGCCACGCGCATGCGCCGGGACCCAAGCCCCATTCGCGAGCGGAGGTGCTCTCTGGCGCGCAGCCCTGAGCCATGCGAAGGTTGGCCGGATTGTTCGAGGCTGCCATCGGGGGTTTCTAAGAATTCAGAGCTCGGTCGCCCGTGCTCCGCAACGCCATCCAACGGTGTTTTGCGGGTAACCGTTGCCGTGATGGCGGGTCAAGCATGTGAGGTGTTCGAATCTTTGATAATGATAACCCGTTATCAAAATAATGGCATGCGAGACTTTGGAGGTCATCGCAACACAGGCTGCTGAATCCATGGAACGCTCCACTCGCCAACGCACAGCCATCAGCTCCGTGATCGATGCCGCCGGGCGCCCTCTATCGACCCAGGAGGTGCTGGATGCCGCGCAGGTCGACGTGCCCACACTCGGGCTTGCGACTGTCTATCGCAACCTGAAGCTGCTGGTGGATTCGGGAGACATCGCGGCCGTCACTCTGCCGGGGGACAGTCCACGCTACGAATCGACGCTGCACGCACACGAGCATCACCATCATTTCCAATGCACCACCTGCAAGCGGGTGTTTGATGTGCATGACTGTCCGGGCGATCTGGCCCGTCTCGCACCCAAGGGATTCACCGTCGAGCGTCACGATCTGACGCTGTACGGTTGCTGCGACGAGTGCCCGAGCCCGCGCAAGGTTTTGCGGCCCGCCGGTGATGCCCGGCCTGAACCAGGAGCAAGGGATTGAGCTTGATGACCTCTGCTGATCCTCATCGAAGGGGCCGGTGCCGTCTCAAGAAGAGTCGCCGCTTTGCGCTCAGGCGCGCTTCCTCGATCACCATGCCGAGAGGCAGTTGGTGGGAGGACTTGTGCGGCACGGTGGGTTCCTCGTGGGGAATCCAGGCCCTCGGCGGCTGGAGGTTCGGGGATTCGCAGCGCGGGGATTCGATCGACCTGTCCAGACGCCTCTTTCCGAGAAAGCTTTGCCCGAGCCGTTAGCCGAACGGACCGCGGCAAACCTCGATTTCGGGGCGGTCGGCAAAGGGTCATGCGCGCCCGCAGCGCTACCGGCGCGTTGCGCCGCTGAAGGGCGGGCTCGCTTGCGCTGATTCAGCGCAGGGCGGCGGCTTCCTGGCCTTGCGCCATGTGCTGGCGCATCAATTCTTGAGCCCGCTTGGCATGGCGCGACTGAATCGCCACCATGAGGTCTCGGTGCTCTTGCAGCGAGGCCTCGAGCCGGCCTTCCTTGAGCAGCGAGTGGTGGCGGCTGAGCTTCATGACCTGACGCAAGTCGGCCACCATCTGGTTGCGCCAGCGGTTGCCCGCGATGTCGAGCAACTCGGTGTGGAAGCGCTCATTGGCGGCAAAGAAGGCGTCGGCGTCACCCACCGAGGCTTCCAGTCGTTCGTGCAGCTTGACCAGATCGGCCAACTGGGCGTCGGTGGCCTGGCTGGCCACCACGCCCACGGCGTCGCACTCGAGCAGCGACAGCAGGTGAAACACCTCGGCCAGGTCGCGCTCGGAGACTTCGGTGACGTAGGCGCCGCGGCGCAGCTTCATCGTCACCAGCCCTTCGGCAGCCAGCACCTTGATGGCCTCGCGCAGGGGGGTGCGGCTGATGCCGTACTCGGCAGCCAGCGTCTGCTCGTCGATCCAGCTGCCCGGCGTCAGCGTGTGCGCCATGATCCGCGCCCGCAACCGCTCGGCGACCTGTTCGTACAGTGCCGTCGAGGGCAGTTGCAGCCGTTCAGACCCGCCAACGCTGTTGGCCGCGGCCCGCTTCGGGGCAGACGCCTTGGCGGGGTCGGCTTTGGGGGATCCTGACGGTGCGTCTTTGATCGGGTGCATCGGTGGTGCGGGAAATGAGTGAGCCGGATTGACTACAATTCAAACTGAATTATGCATGACGAGGGCGTTTGGCGTGACTTGGCCGGATCTGTGATCCGGCGGTCGATGGTGGCCAGGCGCCAAAGTAGGTATTGACCGGAGAACCCATGTCTGACGCACCCAAGCACCTCAACTCCGACGCGCTGGACCAGTGGCACAAGGCTGCCGCCAAGTCGGCTCCTGGCGCCGACGTTGACAAGCTCAACTGGGTCACGCCCGAAGGTCTGGTCGTCAAGCCGCTGTACACCGCCGCCGATCTGAAGGATCTGCCGCACACCGACACGCTGCCGGGCTTCGCGCCGTACCTGCGCGGCCCGCAAGCCACCATGTACGCGGTGCGGCCTTGGACGATTCGCCAGTACGCCGGCTTTTCCACCGCCGAGGCATCGAACGCGTTCTACAAGAAAGCGCTGGCCGCTGGCGGCCAGGGCGTGAGCGTCGCCTTCGATCTGGCCACCCACCGGGGCTACGACAGCGACCACCCGCGTGTCACCGGCGACGTCGGCAAGGCCGGGGTGGCGATCGACAGCGTCGAGGACATGAAGATCCTCTTCAATGGCATCCCGCTCGACAAGGTCAGCGTGAGCATGACCATGAACGGCGCGGTGCTGCCGGTGCTGGCCGCCTTCGTGGTGGCCGCCGAAGAGCAGGGCGTGCCGCAGGCGCAACTCACCGGGACCATCCAGAACGACATCCTCAAGGAGTTCATGGTCCGCAACACCTACATCTACCCGCCCGAGCCGAGCATGCGCATCGTCGGCGACATCATCGAGTACACGGCGCAGCAAATGCCGAAGTTCAACTCGATCAGCATCTCCGGCTATCACATGCAAGAAGCCGGCGCCAACCAGGCGCTCGAGCTGGCGTTCACGCTGGCCGACGGCAAGGAGTACGTGAAGACCGCGCTGGCCAAGGGCCTCGATGTGGACGATTTCGCCGGACGCCTGAGCTTTTTCTGGGCGGTCGGCATGAACTTCTACCTCGAGATCGCCAAGATGCGCGCCGCGCGGCTGCTGTGGTGGCGCATCATGAGCGGCTTCAATGCCAAGAGCCCCAAGAGCCTGATGCTGCGCACGCACAGCCAGACCTCGGGCTGGAGCCTGACCGAGCAGGACCCCTACAACAACGTCGTGCGCACCACCATCGAGGCGATGGCCGCGGTGTTCGGCGGCACGCAAAGCCTGCACACCAACGGGCTGGACGAGGCCATCGCGCTGCCCACCGAGTTCAGCGCGCGCATCGCGCGCAACACGCAGCTCATCATCCAGGAAGAAACCCACATCACCAGCGTCGTCGACCCGTGGGCCGGCAGCTACATGATGGAAAAGCTGACGCAAGACATGGCCGACGCCGCCTGGAAGATCATCGAAGAGGTCGATGCCATGGGCGGCATGGTCAAGGCGGTCGACAGCGGCTGGGCCAAGCTGAAGATCGAAGCCAGCGCCACCGAAAAGCAAGCGCGCATCGACTCGCGCCGTGACGTGATCGTCGGCGTCAACAAATACAAGCTCGAAACCGAAGACGCGATCGACACGCTGAGCATTGACAACGTGGCGGTGCGCGAGAACCAGGTGGCCCGGCTGAAGGACATCCGCGCCAGCCGCGACAGCGCTGCGGTGAGCGCCGCGCTCGAGGCGCTCAGCACCTGTGCCGAGGCCTGCAATATCGAAGCCGAGCAGGTCGCCCACGGTGATGCGTCCAAGGCCGCCAGCCGCGGCAACCTGCTGGACCTGGCGATTCAGGCGATGCGCTTGCGTGCCACGGTCGGCGAGGTCAGCGACGCGCTCGAGCAGGCCTGGGGCCGCCACCGTGCCGACACGCAAAAGGTCACCGGTGTGTACGCCGCCGCCTACGACAGCGCCGAGGGCTGGGCGCAGTTGCAAGACGAGATCGCTGCGTTCGCCGAGGCCGAAGGCCGCCGTCCGCGCGTGATGATCGCCAAGCTGGGTCAGGACGGTCACGACCGCGGCGCCAAGGTGGTGGCCACCGCCTACGCCGATCTGGGCTTCGACGTCGACATGGGCCCGCTGTTCCAGACCGCCGAGGAGTGCGCCCGTCAGGCGATCGAGAACGACGTCCACGCCGTGGGCGTGAGCACGCTGGCGGCCGGCCACAAGACGCTGGTGCCCGAGATCATCGAGGCGCTGCGCGCGCAGGGCGCCGACGACATCATCGTGTTCGTCGGTGGCGTGATTCCGCGCGCCGACTACGAGTTCCTCTACGAAGCCGGCGTCAAGGGCATCTACGGCCCGGGCACGCCGATCCCGGCCAGCGCCAAGGACGTGCTCGAGCAGATCCGCGCGGGTCTGGCCAGCCGGGCGGCCGCCAAGGTCTGACACGGCGCCCCCGCCCTTGAGCCTGAACCCAGACGACCAAGCCCTGCACCACGGGGTGTGTGCGGGTGAGCGGCGCGCGATCGCCAAGGCGATCACGCTGCTCGAGTCCACGCGCGCCGACCACCGCGTGCGCGCCGATGCGCTGCTCAACGCGCTGCTGCCGCGCACCGGGCGGGCCATGCGGCTGGGCATCTCGGGCGTGCCGGGCGTGGGCAAGTCGACCTTCATCGAGACGTTGGGCCTGGCGCTCATCGAGCGCGGGCAGCGCGTGGCGGTACTCGCCATCGACCCCTCATCCAGCGTGCACGGCGGCTCCATCCTCGGCGACAAGACGCGCATGGAGCGCTTGTCGGTGAACCCGCAGGCCTACATCCGGCCCAGCCCCGCCTCGGGCACGCTGGGCGGCGTGGCCGAAAAGACCCGCGAGGCCATGCTGGTGTGCGAGGCCGCCGGCTACGACGTGGTGATCGTCGAAACCGTGGGCGTGGGCCAGAGCGAAACCGCGGTGGCCGGCATGACCGACATGTTCGTGCTGCTGCAGCTGCCCAACGCCGGCGACGATCTGCAAGCCATCAAGAAAGGCGTGATGGAGCTGGCCGATCTGGTGGTCATCAACAAGGCCGACATCGACCCGATGGCCGCCGCGCGCGCCGAGGCCAACATCGCCGGCGTGCTGCGCATCTACCGCCCACCGGTCAGCGCCGATGCGCAGGCCGAGGCGCCCGAGCCGTGGCACACGCAGGTGATTTCGCTCAGCGCACTCAAGGGGCAGGGTCTGGCGGCGTTCATCGCCCTCATCGACCGCTTCCACGCGCTGCGCCGTGCCAGTGGCCAGTTTGCTGCGCGGCGCCAGCAGCAGTCGCTGGCCTGGATGTGGGATTTGATCCAGGCGCGACTGCAATCCGATTTCCGCCAGCATCCGGCCGTGCGTGCGCAGTTGCCTCAGCTGACGGCCGAGGTGCGCGATGCGCGCGTGACGCCCTCGGTGGCCGCACGCTCGCTGCTGGCCCTTTTCGAGTCCCCCATTCCCCCCCCGAACCCCTGACGCAGGCCGAGTCCTGCCCTGCCAACCGAGTGAGAGACCATGCACGACATCATTGAACAGCTCGAAGCCAAGCGCGCCCTGGCGCGCCTGGGCGGCGGCGAAAAACGCATCGCCGCCCAGCACAGCAAAGGCAAACTGACCGCCCGTGAGCGCATCGAACTGCTGCTCGATGCAGGCACCTTCGAAGAGTGGGACATGTTCGTCGAGCACCGCTGCGCCGACTTCGGCATGCCCGACAACAAGATCCCCGGCGACGGCGTGATCACCGGCTACGGGATGATCAACGGCCGCCTGGTGTTCGTGTACAGCCAGGACTTCACCGTGTTCGGCGGCGCCTTGAGCGAGTCGCACGCCGAGAAGATCTGCAAGGTGATGGACCAGGCCATGAAGGTCGGCGCGCCGGTCATCGGCCTCAACGATTCGGGCGGTGCGCGCATCCAGGAAGGCGTGGCCTCGCTCGGTGGCTACGCCGAGGTGTTCCAGCGCAACGTGATGGCCTCGGGCGTGGTGCCGCAGATCAGCATGATCATGGGCCCGTGCGCTGGCGGCGCGGTGTATTCGCCGGCCATGACCGACTTCATCTTCATGGTCAAGGACAGCAGCTACATGTTCGTCACCGGCCCCGAGGTGGTGAAGACGGTGACGCACGAAGAGGTGAGCGCCGAAGACCTGGGCGGCGCCATCGCCCACACCACGCGCAGTGGCGTGGCCGATCTGGCTTTCGAGAACGACGTCGAGGCGCTGCTGATGCTGCGCCGCTTCTTCAACTACATCCCCACCAACAACCGCCAGAAGGCGCCGGTGCGCCCGAGCAACGACCCGGTCGACCGCATCGACTGGTCGCTCGACACGCTGGTGCCCGACAACCCGAACAAGCCGTACGACATGAAGGAGCTGATCCTGAAGGTCGCCGACGACGGCGAGTTCTTCGAGCTGCAGCCCGATTACGCCAAGAACATCATCATCGGCTTTTGCCGCATGGACGGCCAATCGGTGGGCGTGGTGGCCAACCAGCCGCTGGTGCTGGCCGGCTGCCTCGACATCAAGAGCAGCATCAAGGCCGCGCGCTTCGTGCGCTTTTGCGATGCCTTCAACATTCCCGTGCTGACGCTGGTCGACGTGCCCGGCTTCATGCCCGGCACCTCGCAGGAGTACGGCGGCATCATCAAGCACGGCGCCAAGCTGCTCTATGCCTACGCCGAGTGCACCGTGCCCAAGATCACCGTGATCACCCGCAAGGCCTACGGCGGTGCCTATGACGTGATGAGCTCCAAGCACCTGCGCGGTGACGTCAACTTCGCCTGGCCCAACGCCGAGATCGCGGTGATGGGCGCCAAGGGCGCGGTGGAAATCATCTTCCGCGAGGACAAGGGCGACCCCGAAAAGCTCGCCGCGAAAGAGGCCGAGTACAAGGCGCGCTTTGCCAACCCGTTCGTGGCCGGCGCGCGTGGCTTCATCGACGACGTGATCCAGCCGCACGAAACGCGCAAGCGCATCTGCCGCTCGCTGGTCATGCTGCGCGACAAGAAGCTCGAGAACCCATGGCGCAAGCACGGGAACATTCCCCTGTGATGGCGCTGTGGTGGTGTTGGATCAGGCCGACGGGGCGCTGTGCTCCGCGAATGTCCCCCGGCCTGCGGCCTCCTCCTTTATTTCGCTGCGCACAGCGCCCCATCGGCCTGATCCGGGCCAGTGGCAGCATGGTTGGGAGTCGGCACGCAAGCAACTCCGCGGAGGCGGGCGGGTAGGCGATGGAGCGAAGTAAAGGAGGAGGGACTGGCCCAGCCAGTCCCGGGGGACATGAGCGCAATCGCCTGCCCACCCGCCTCGACGAGCAAGACACTGCGCAGCTTTTCGCAGCGTCCAATTTCACAGACCCAGATCAACAACACATGAGGTCATCGTGTTCACAAAAATTCTGATAGCGAACCGCGGAGAAATCGCCTGCCGGGTGATCAAGACCGCGAAGAAGATGGGCATTCAGACAGTGGCCGTCTATTCCGACGCCGACCGTGATGCGCGCCATGTGGAGCTCGCCGACGAGGCAGTGCACATCGGCCCGGCGGCCTCGCGCGAGTCGTACCTGGTGATGGACAAGATCATTGCTGCGTGCAAGCAGACCGGTGCACAGGCCGTGCACCCGGGCTACGGCTTCCTCAGCGAGAACGCCGAATTCGCGCGCCGCGTGGAAGAAGAAGGCATCGTCTTCATCGGCCCCAAGCACGCGTCGATCGCCGCCATGGGCGACAAGATCGAATCCAAGAAGCTCGCCGGCAAGGCGAAGGTCAACACCATCCCCGGCCACAACGAGGCGATCGAGACCGCCGAGGCGGCGGTTGGCATCGCCCAGGGCATCGGTTACCCGGTGATGATCAAGGCGAGCGCGGGCGGTGGCGGCAAGGGCCTGCGCGTGGCCTATGACGACAAGCAGGCGTTCGAGGGCTTCACCTCGTGCCGCAACGAAGCGCGCAACAGCTTCGGCGACGACCGCGTGTTCATCGAGAAATTCGTCGAGGAGCCGCGCCACATCGAGATCCAGGTGCTCGGCGACGCCCACGGCAACACCGTGTACCTGTGGGAGCGCGAGTGCTCGATCCAGCGCCGCCACCAGAAGGTGATCGAAGAAGCGCCCAGCCCGTTCCTCGATGACGCCACCCGCAAGGCGATGGGCGAGCAGGCGGTGCAACTCGCGCGCGCCGTCAACTACCAGTCGGCCGGCACGGTCGAGTTCGTGGTCGGCAAGGACAAGAGTTTTTACTTCCTCGAGATGAACACCCGGCTGCAAGTCGAGCACCCGGTCACCGAAGGCATCACCGGGCTCGACCTGGTCGAGCTGATGATCCGCGTGGCCGCCGGCGAGAAGCTGCCGTTCAAGCAGTCCGAGATCAAGCGCGAAGGCTGGGCCATCGAGTGCCGCATCAACGCCGAAGACCCGTTCCGCGGTTTCCTGCCGTCGACGGGCCGGTTGGTGAAATTTGCGCCGCCCGTCGAGACCTGGATCGCCAGCGGCGAAGTGCCTGGGGACGGTGGCGTGCGCGTGGACACCGGCGTGGTCGATGGTGGCGAGATCCCGATGTTCTACGACTCGATGATCGCCAAGCTGGTGGTGCACGGGCGTGACCGGCTCGATGCGATCGCCAAGATGCGCGAAGCGCTCAATGGCTTCGCGATCCGCGGCATCAGCTCGAACATTCCGTTCCAGGCCGCGCTGCTGGCGCACCCGCGCTTCGTCGCGGGCGACTTCAACACCGGCTTCATTGCCGAGCAGTACCCGAACGGCTTTTCCCATGACGCTCAGCCGCAGGCCGACACCGTGCTGCTGCGCGCGCTGGCGGCAGTGGCCAACCGCATCCATCTCGACCGCTCGGCACGCATCACCGGCCAGCTGCCGGGGCACGAGGCGGTGGTCAAGCCCGAGGCGGTCGTCATCACCCGTGACAGCCAGGGCAACAGCGAACGCGTGCCGGTTCATGTGATGCCCGAGGGCGACGGCTTTCGCGTCAAGCTCGAAGATGTCAGCCACCGCATTGCGTTCGAGACGCCGCTGCGCGAGGTGGTCATCCATGGCCGCATCGACGGGCGGCCGTTTTGCGCGCAGATCGAGCGCATGGGCCTGGCCTACCGCGTGATCCACAACGGCTCGCAGATCGACGCCACGGTGCTGTCGCCGTTTGCCGCGCAGATGTCGATGCTCATGCCGTTCAAGGCGCCGCCTGATCTGTCGCGCTTCTTGCTGTCGCCGATGCCCGGCTTGCTGGTCGACGTGACCGTGCAGCCCGGCCAGAAGGTGCTCGCCGGCGAGAAGCTGGCAGTGATCGAGGCCATGAAGATGGAAAACATCCTGTTCGCCACGCAAGACGCCGTGGTCTCCGAGGTGCGCGCTGTCAAGGGCGAGAGCCTGGCGGTCGACCAAGTGATCATTTGCTTTGAATAGGGCCCCCATGACGACACGTCCATTCAAGGTGCTGGGCATCCAGCAAGTGGCCATCGGCGGGCCCAGCAAGGAGCGGCTGCGCACGCTGTGGGTCGACAAGCTCGGGTTGGAAGTCACCGGCAACTTCGTGAGCGAACGCGAGAACGTCGACGAGGACATCTGCGCCATGGGTCAGGGCGTGCACCGCGTCGAGGTCGACCTGATGCAGCCCATCGATCCCGACAAGAAGCCGGCGGTGCACACCACGCCGCTCAACCACATCGGGCTGTGGATCGACGACCTGCCGGTGGCCGTCGAGTGGCTCAGCGCCAACGGCGTGCGCTTCGCGCCGGGCGGCATCCGCAAGGGCGCGGCCGGTCACGATATCTGCTTCGTGCACCCCAAGAGCAACGACGAGTTCCCGGTGGCCGGCGAGGGCGTGCTGATCGAACTCGTGCAAGCCCCTCCCGAGGTGGTGGCTGCACTGGGCGGTTGATCCCGATCGCGCCGCACGCGGCGCGATCCGCTCAACCCAGCTTGACGAAGTAGGCTGCGATCGCCACGGCGACCATGCCGACCACGGTGTAGCGGCTGACCCGGTCGATCAGCGCGTAGACCAGCGGGTCGTCGTGCATCTCGCCGCGCGCGGTCTTCATCCACAGCCGCGACAGCCAGTAGATCAGCCCGAAGCCGATCAGCCACAGCAGCTCGGGCGTGGCGTAGCGCTGCTGCACTTCAGGTGCGTTGATGAACAGCCAGAACACCACCACCGAGCCCAGCCCCGCGGCCACGCCGGTGGGCCACAGCACGACCAGATCGCCCACGCGGTAATCGCGCCCCCGGGCGCTGGTGCGTCCCTGCTTTTCCATGGTGAGCAGTTCCGAGCAGCGCTTGATCAGCGCCAGGCTGAAGAAGATGAAGATCGAAAACGCCAGCAGCCAGCGGCTGGTGGGCACGTCCACTGCCATCGAGCCGGCAAAGATGCGCAGCGTGAACAGCCCCGCGAGCATCAGCACGTCGACCATGGCCAGCGTCTTCAGGTACCAGCTGTAGGCGGTGGTCAGCACCAGGTAGGCCAGCAGCATGCCGACGAAGGGCGCGTTGACCTGCGCGGCGATCGCGAACGCCGCGACCAGCAAGGCGCAAGCCACGGCCACCGCCACGCCGATCGGGATGGCGCCACTGGCCAGCGGGCGGTTTTGCTTGCGCGGATGGGCGCGGTCGCTGTCGAGGTCCCACAGATCGTTGAAGACGTAGGTGGCCGAGGCCGCCAGCGAAAACGCCGCGAA
>CAIVGK010000047.1 GCA_903905475.1 uncultured Burkholderiales bacterium
CAATGTGCACTTGGGCAAAATCTTCAGGTCTTCTATGCCGTCTTTCTTTTTGGCAACGTGCTCCATCAACACGATCACGCGTTTGACACCTGCCACCAGGTCCATTGCGCCGCCCATGCCTTTGACCATCTTGCCCGGAATCATCCAGTTGGCCAGATCGCCCTTCTCGCTGACCTGCATGGCACCGAGGATGCTCAGGTTGATCTTGCCGCCGCGGATCATCGCGAAGCTCTCGTGCGAGCCGAAGATCGACGAACCCGGAATGGTCGTGACGGTTTGCTTGCCCGCGTTGATCAGGTCGGCGTCGACCTGGTCTTCGGTGGGGAACGGGCCGATGCCCAGCATGCCGTTCTCGCTTTGCAGCCACACCTCGATGTCGCTGCGAACGTGGTTGGCCACCAGCGTGGGCAGACCGATACCCAGGTTCACGTAGAAGCCGTCGTGCAGCTCTTGCGCAGCACGCGCTGCCATTTGATCGTGTGTCCAGCTCATGGTGTTCAGGCTCCTGACTTTTCGGTGATCGTGCGTTTTTCGATGCGCTTTTCCGGCGTGGCATTGAGCACCAGGCGGTGCACGTAAATGCCAGGCAGATGCACGGAATCCGGATCGAAGGTGCCGGTCGGCACGATCTCTTCGACCTCGACGATGGTGATCTTGCCGGCCATCGCAACGGCCGGGTTGAAGTTGCGCGCGGTGCGGCGGAACAGCAAGTTGCCGCTCTCGTCGGCCTTCCACGCCTTGACCAGGCTGATCTGTGGCAGCAGCGCGCGCTCCATCACGTAGATCTGCCCGTCGAATTCGCGGGTTTCCTTGCCTTCGGCCACCAGCGTGCCGTAGCCCGTCTTGGTGAAGAACGCCGGGATGCCAGCGCCGCCGGCGCGCAGCTTTTCAGCCAGCGTGCCCTGGGGCGTGAATTCCAGTTCGAGTTCGCCCGCCAGGTACTGGCGCTCGAATTCCTTGTTCTCGCCCACGTAGCTCGAGATCATCTTCTTGATTTGACGCGACTCCAGCAACTGGCCCAGGCCGAAGCCGTCCACGCCGGCGTTGTTCGAGATCACGGTCAGGTTCTTGACGCCACTGTCGCGCAACGCAGCGGTCAGGGCCTCGGGAATGCCACACAGACCAAAACCACCCACCGCAATCAATTGCCCGTCGGCGACGACGTCTTTGAGTGCTGCGTCGGCACTCGGATAAACCTTGTTCATTGCTTGCTTCTCCAGAGCTTTCAGGACGGTCACGCCGGAAAACCCGGCATCGGAAAAACCCGCATTGTGCCTTCGCTTGCAGCCGTGGGCTCAGCCCGTCGCCGGCGACCCGTGGCTGCGCCGACCGAGTGAGCCGCCGGACCCCAAAGGCAAGCCTGTCAGCACATCAAGCGGCGCGCCGAACCAGCCACGCTGCCCGTCGCGCAAAACAAAAAGCCCGCATCGCTGCGGGCTTGTTTTTCGGTATCGCTCCGTGCGGGCAGCTTGTGACGTCACGCGTGCTGTCAGCGTTGTGTGTCCCTGCCAGATGGCGTGGCTGTTTCAAGCAGCTGCGCTCACAGCGCGTGCCCGTCATCCGCCTGGATCACCGCCCCATGGATGAAGTGGCTGCCGTTGGCGCACAGCATCATGAGCACCGCGTCGAGGTCTTGCGGCTGGCCGATGCGCTTGCGTGGCAGCGCGCCTGCCATTGACGCCCTGCAGATGCAGCAGCTGTCCGGCTTGGCCTGATGAGTCCTCAACAGTGCGCAGCACGCGCGGAAGCCAGCGCCTCACGAATGGCGTCCGTACGCTTGGCGAACTCCCGGTCCAAGGTGTGGGAGATCGCGAATTCCCGTGCTCGGTGGGAGAGTTCTTCCAGCAAACCGCTTTGCGAGTGAATCGACTCCAAACCGCCGACCACAGCCTCGACATCGTGCATCCTGACACTCAAACCTGCGCCTGATTCTTGACACAACCGACGCCACATCCGGTTGTCGTATCCAACAATGGGCAAGCCAGCGCCGAATGCTTCGAGATAGGTGCACGACGGATCGCCCTGGATATGGCAACACACGAAAACATCGAACCCGCGGGAAATCTCGACGAGTTCCGGGTAGGGGATCGCGTCATGAACGATGACCTGTGCCGTCATACCGGCGCCCTCAACCAACCGCCGCATGTCGTCTTTTTGGCTGCCCTCCCCGTAGGTGTGCATCTCAACATGCAGACCACGCCTGATGGCAGAGATGGCCACGTTGACGGCGTCAAGCGCCCCCTTCAACGGCTCATATCGGCCGGAAAAAAGTAGCCGCAAGGCTCTGCTCGGTCGGTCCCGTAAACGAACGTTCAGCTGTTCGCCGCTGGTCACCATGTCCTCGGACATTCTGGAATCCAGATAGAGCACGCGGTTGTCATTGACTGATTGCAAGGCGTCATAGATGGGGTAGCCGTTGCAGTGAACAGAGGCAGCCCGCTTGGCATCAGGCGCGAAATGCATGAAGTAGTCCCCGGCGATTCGTGCGGCTCGCACAGACTTTCGCGCGGCCGAACGAACTTGGCTGGTTGAGGCCACGATCCGCGTCTTCAAGTCGTACTCCGCAACCATCACATACGGAACACCGCAGGCTTGCGCCATGCGTTCAAAGCCCAGCCCCATTCCGTAAACCAGCGTGCTCGATTCAATCAGATGCTGAAACGACGCCCGGTCGCCGTCAGGCTCAACGACCAGCACGGCATAGGGCAACGCGTCGAGTGGGATCTCGATCATGTCGATGCCGATGCAGTCCTGCGTCGCCAGAGGATGTACGGTGGTCATGCCACCACCGAGCGCGGCGCAGAAGGCCAGCATGCCGGTGTGAAATTTGCGATCGACGCAAAGAATCCCGTCCACCACGCGGGCCGGGTTTGAGTGAACCATCGTGATCATTTGCCGCCCCACCCTTGCCTCACAGTCGAGACAACTCAATCACAGCGCATGCCCGTCATCCGCCTGGATCACCGCCCCATTGATGAAGTGGCTCTCGTTGGCGCACAGCATCATGAGCACCGCGTCGAGGTCTTGCGGCTGGCCGATGCGCTTGCGTGGCAGCGTGTCGATCAGGCGCTTGCCGGCGTCGGTGAGCCACTGGCGGTGGTTCATCTCGGTCTCGATGTAGCCCGGGCAGATGGCGTTCACGTTGATGCCGTACCGGCCCCACTCGAGCGCCATGGCGCGGGTCATGTGGATCACGGCGGCCTTGCTCATGCTGTAGATGCCGATCTGGCTGAGTGCTTTCAGCCCGGCCATCGAGGCGATGTTGACGATGCGCCCGCCCGTGAAGGTGCCCGGCGCCGAGCCCTGGGCGCGACCGAGCATGCGCTTGCCCACCTCCTGCGCCACGAAGAACGCGCCGCGCGTGTTGATGTCGAAGATCAAGTCGAAGTCGTCCTCGGTCACGTCGGTCAGCTTTTGCTGGGTGCTCACGCCCGAGTTGTTGACCAGGATGTCGATCGTGCCCATCTCGGTCTCGGCGTGGGCCACCGCGGCCTTGATGCTGTCGATGTCGGTCACGTCGAGCGCCACCACATGGGCATCGCCGTCATCGCCCTCGATCTCGGCGCGCAGCGTCTTCAGTCGCTCGATGTTGCGCCCGGCCAGCACCACGGCAGCACCGGCCGAAGCCAGGGTCTTGGCGAACTGGGTACCCAGGCCACTGGAGGCGCCGGTCACCAGCGCGACGCGGCCGGACAGGTCGATTTGATAGCTCATGGGGCGGCTCCAGTGTGCAAGGGTTCAATGAAGATAGCACGCGGGTTGCGACCGGGTACGGCCCTTGCCCGCCGCTAGACTCGATCACGTTGGTACCTCTCGAGAGCCCTGCAAATGACCCCGAATTCCCTGCTCGAACAACACGGTCCGCGCGAGTCGATGGACTACGACGTGGTGGTGGTCGGCGCCGGCCCGGCCGGGTTGGCCACGGCGATCCGCATCAAGCAACTGGCGCAGGTGCGCGGCAGTGAAATCTCGGTGGTGGTGCTCGAAAAGGGCTCCGAGCCCGGCGCACACATCCTGAGCGGCGCCCTCATGGACCCGGGCGCGCTCACCGAACTGCTGCCCCACTGGAAGGAACTCGGCGCGCCGCTGGATCAGCCGGTCACCGACGACAGCTTCTTGTTCCTGACCCGCGATGGCGCAACGAAAACCCCGCCCGCGCTGCTGCCCGAGTGCTTTCACAACGAGGGCAACTACGTCATCAGCCTGGGCAGCGTGACGCGCTGGCTGGCGCAGCAAGCCGAAGCGCTGGGCGTGGAGATCTTTCCCGGCTTCGCCGCGGCCGAGGTGCTCTACACCGACGCCGGCGCGGTCAAGGGCGTGGCCACCGGCAATCTGGGCATCGGCAAGGACGGCCAGCCCACCGGCCATTTCCAGCTCGGCATGGAACTGCTGGGCAAGTACACCGTGTTCGCCGAAGGCTCGCGCGGCCACCTGGGACGTGAATTGATTGCCCGCTTCAAGCTCGATGCCGGGCGCGACCCGCAAAGCTACGGCCTGGGCATCAAGGAGCTGTGGGAGATCGATCCCGCCCAGCACCAGCCCGGCCGCGTGGTGCACACCGCCGGCTGGCCGCTCGACAGCCAGACCTACGGCGGCGCCTTCCTGTACCACTTGCCCGACAACCAGGTCACGCTGGGCTTCATCACCGGGCTCGACTACAGCAACCCGTGGCTGAGCCCGTTCGAGGAGATGCAGCGCTGGAAGACCCACCCGGCCATCCGCGCGGTGCTCGAAGGCGGCAAGCGCGTGGGCTACGGCGCGCGCGCCATCACCGCCGGTGGGCTGCTGAGCCTGCCCAAGACGGTGTTTGCCGGTGGCGCGCTGGTCGGCTGCGAAGCCGGGTACCTCAACGTCAGCCGCATCAAGGGCAGCCACGCGGCGATCAAGAGCGGCATGCTGGCCGCCGATGCGATCGTCGACGCCATCGCCAACGGCCGCTCGCACGACGAACTCAGCGCCTACCCGGAAGCCTTCGAGCGCAGCTGGCTGCACGACGAGCTGCACCGCGCGCGCAACTTCAAGCAGTGGTTCAAGAAAGGCCTGTGGGTCGCCAGCGTGATGAACGGCATCGAGCAGTGGCTGCTGCCCAAGCTGGGCATCAAGTCACCGCCCTGGACGCTGCACCGCCGGCAAGCCGATCACCTCGCGCTCAAGCCCGCGGCCGACTGCACGCCCATCAGCTACCCCAAGCCCGATGGCACGCTGACCTTCGACCGCCTGAGCAGCGTGTTCATCAGCAACACCAACCACGAAGAAAACCAGCCGGCGCACCTGACGCTCAAGGACAGCGGCGTGCCGGTGTCCGTCAACCTCGCGCGCTACGGCGGGCCCGAGGCGCGCTACTGCCCGGCCGGCGTGTACGAGTTCGTGAAGGCTGCGCACGCCAGCGGCCAGGAGCGCGACCGCCTGCAGATCAACGCGCAGAACTGCGTGCACTGCAAGACCTGCGACATCAAGGAC
>CAIVGK010000048.1 GCA_903905475.1 uncultured Burkholderiales bacterium
CATGCGCATCGACCTGCTGCACGCGGGTCAAGTCGAAACTTTGCCCCTTTAAACTTCCTGCAAGAGAGGTTCCTTCCGCATGAACGCCATCCTTTTCACTGACCTGATTGCCAGCCAGCAAGTGGCTGGCAAGCGGGTTCTGATCCGCGTCGATTTCAACGTGCCGCAAGACGCTGATGGCCGCGTGACCGACGACACCCGCATCCGTGCGTCATTGCCTTGCATCGAAGCGGCGCTGCAGGCCGGCGCCGCCGTCATGGTGACTTCGCATCTGGGTCGACCCACCGAAGGGCAGATGACCCCGGAAGACTCGCTCGCGCCAGTGGCGCGTCACTTCGGCGAGCTGCTCGGCCGCACGGTGCCGCTGATCGCCGATTGGGTCGATGGCGTCAGCATCGACGGCCGTCCCATCGCCTCGGGCGAACTGGTGATGCTGGAGAACTGCCGCTTGAACGTGGGCGAGAGCAAGAACGTCGAATCACTCAGTCGCAAGATGGCCGCGCTGTGCGACATCTTCGTCAACGATGCCTTTGGCGCCGCACACCGCGCTCAGGCCTCGACGCACGGGGTGGCGCGTTTTGCGCCGCTGGCCTGTGCCGGCCCGCTGCTCGCTGGCGAGGTCGACGCCATCGCGAAGGCCATGGCGCAGCCGCAGCGCCCGCTGGTGGCCATCGTCGCCGGCAGCAAGGTCAGCACCAAGCTGACGATTTTGGATTCGCTGTCGGCCAAGGTCGACCGGCTGATCGTCGGCGGGGGCATCGCCAACACGTTCATGCTCGCCGCGGGCTTGCCGATCGGCAAGTCGCTGGCGGAGGCCGATCTGGTGGACAAGGCGCGTGCGGTGATTGCCTCGATGCGCGCGCGCGGCGCTGACGTGCCGATCCCCGTTGATGTGGTCACGGCCAAGTCGTTTGCTGCCGACGCCCCGGCCACCATCAAGGCAGCCACCGACGTGGCCGCTGACGACATGATCCTGGATATCGGGCCGCAAACGGCCGCTGCGCTGGCGCAGTTGCTCAAGTCGGCCGGCACCATCGTGTGGAACGGCCCGGTGGGCGTGTTCGAGTTCGAGGCGTTTTCCCACGGCACCGAAGCCATTGCCCACGCCATCGCGCAGTCGGACGCCTTCAGCATCGCTGGCGGGGGCGACACGTTGGCGGCCATTTCCAAGTTCGGTGTCGAGTCGGGCGTGAGCTACATCTGCACGGGCGGTGGTGCCTTCCTCGAGATGCTGGAAGGTCGTGTGCTGCCGGCCATCGAGGTGCTGGAGCGCCGCGCACTGGAGACCGCACACTAGACGGCCTTCGGGCACGCTGTTCGTTTCGTTCCCTTCCCGTTTGAACCATCGGAGATTTCGTCCATGACCCGTGCCACCAAGATCGTCGCCACCCTCGGCCCGGCCTCGAGCTCACCCGAGGTCCTCGAGCGCATGATCCGCGCCGGCGTCGATGTGGTTCGGCTGAATTTCTCGCACGGCACGGCGCAAGACCACATCGACCGTGCCACGCTGGTGCGCGAGGTGGCGCGCCGCGTCGGCAAGGAGGTCGCCATCATGGCTGACCTGCAGGGCCCGAAGATCCGCGTGGGCAAGTTCGAGGGCGGCAAGACGATGCTCGAGCCGGGGCAATCGTTCATCCTCGATGGCGCGACCACCGAGCTCGGCACCAATGAGCGGGTTGGCCTCGACTACAAGGAGCTGCCGCGCGATTTGCGCCCGGGAGACACCCTGCTGCTCAACGATGGCCTGCTCAAGCTCACCGTCGACGCCGTGCGCGGCGCCGAGATCCACACCACCGTCGTGGTGGGCGGCGAGTTGTCCAACAACAAGGGCATCAACAAGGCCGGTGGCGGCCTGACGGCGCCGGCGTTGACCGCCAAGGACATGGAAGACATCAAGACCGCGATGAGCTTCCAGTGCGAGTACCTTGCGGTGAGCTTTCCGAAGAACGCGACCGACATGGAAATGGCGCGCCAGCTCGCCAACGTGGCCGGCGAATCCACCAAGCACCGCGCAGCGCTGATCGCCAAGATCGAGCGCAGTGAAGCCATCCCCGTGCTCGAGAGCATCCTGCGCGCCAGCGACGGCATCATGGTCGCGCGCGGCGACCTCGCGGTGGAAGTCGGCAACGCCACGGTGCCGGCGCTGCAAAAGAAGATGATCAAGATGGCGCGCGAGCTCGACCGCATCGTCATCACCGCCACCCAGATGATGGAGTCGATGATCGTCAACCCGGTGCCCACGCGTGCCGAGGTGAGCGACGTGGCCAATGCCGTGCTCGATGGCACCGACGCGGTGATGCTCAGCGCCGAGACGGCCGCTGGCAAGTACCCGGTGGAAACGGTCGAGATGATGTCCACGATCTGCATCGAGGCCGAGCGCGCCGAGGAGGTCTCGCTCGATGCGGACTTCACCAACAAGCTGTTCGGCCGCATCGACCAGTCGATCGCCATGGCCGCGCTGTTCGCCGCCTACCACCTGGGCTGCAAGGCGATCCTGGCGCTGACCGAATCCGGCTCGACCGCGCTGTGGATGAGCCGCCACCGCATCCACGTGCCCATCTACGGGCTGACCTCGCAGGTCAACAGCCAGCGCAAGATGACGCTCTACCGCAACGTGCGCCCGCTGCTGATCCCCAGCTTCACCGACCGCGATCACGCGCTGGGCAAGGCCGAAGCCCTGCTGGTCGATCAAGGCGTGCTCAAGTCGGGTGACACCTACGCGATCACGGTGGGCGAGCCCATGGGCCACCCCGGCGGCACCAACATGCTGAAGATCTGCCGCGTGGCCTGAGGCTCGGTCGCGACGCCACCCCATTCATCTCCCAGGAAAAACAAACCATGCCTCTCGTTTCGATGCGCCAGTTGCTCGACCACGCTGCCGAACACGCCTACGGCATCCCGGCGTTCAACGTGAACAACCTCGAGCAGGTTCAAGCGGTGATGTCGGCGGCGGCTGAAGTCGGCGCGCCGGTGATCCTGCAAGCCAGCGCCGGAGCGCGCAAGTACGCCGGCGAGCCCTTCATCAAGCACCTGATCCAGGCTGCGGTGGAGAGCTGGCCGAACATCCCGCTGGTGATGCACCAGGACCATGGCCAAAGCCCCGACGTGTGCAAGGGTGCGATCGATCTGGGTTTCAGCTCGGTGATGATGGACGGCTCGCTGCAGGCCGACGGCAAGACCATCGCCAGCTACGACTACAACATCGAAGTGACGCGCAAGGTGGTCGACATGGCGCACGCGCTGGGCGTCACCGTCGAGGGTGAACTCGGCTGCCTGGGCTCGCTCGAGACCATGAAGGGCGACAAGGAAGACGGCCACGGCACCGACGCGACGATGACGATGGAGCAGCTGCTCACCGACCCCGAGCAGGCGGCCGACTTCGTCAAGCGCACCCAGCTCGATGCGCTGGCCATTGCGATTGGCACCAGCCACGGCGCCTACAAGTTCACCCGCAAGCCCACCGGCGACATCCTCGCCATCGGCCGCATCAAGGACATCCACCGGCGCATCCCGAACACCCACCTGGTGATGCACGGCAGCTCCAGCGTGCCGCAGGACCTGCTGGCCACCATCCGCGAATTTGGCGGCGACATGCGCGAGACCTACGGCGTGCCGGTGAGCGAGATCCAGCAAGCCATCAAGTTCGGCGTGCGCAAGATCAACATCGACACCGACGTGCGTCTGGCCATGACCGCGGCCATCCGCAAGTTCATGGTGCAAAACCCCGACAAGTTCGACCCGCGCGACTACCTCAAGCCGGCGCGCGAGGCGGCCAAGCAGATCTGCAAGCAGCGCTACCTCGAGTTCAACTGCGAAGGCCAGGCCGCGAAGATCAAGCCGCAGACGCTGTCCGCGGTGGCCCAGCGCTATGCGCAGGGTGAACTTGCGCAAACCGTCGTTTGATGCCCCGAACCGAAAGTACTGCGCGATGACTTCTGCCCTGCTCGAAAGCCGCCTGCATTCGCTGCCTTTGCTGGCGCGCGGCAAGGTGCGTGACAACTACGCCGTCGGCGATGACCGGCTGCTGATGATCGCCAGCGACCGCCTCAGCGCGTTCGATGTGGTGATGGGCGAGCCGATCCCGGGCAAGGGTCAGCTGCTCACCGAGATGGCGCTGTTCTGGTTCGAGCGCCTCAAAGCCATCGTGCCCAATCACCTGACCGGCGACTCGCCCGAAAGCGTGGTGGCGCCCGATGAACGCGCGCAGGTGGTTGGCCGCTCGATGCTGGTCAAGCGGCTCAAGCCGCTGCCGGTCGAGGCGGTGGTGCGCGGCTATCTGGCCGGCAGCGGCTGGAAGGAATACCAGCACAACCGCGAGGTGTGCGGGGTGAAACTGCCCGAAGGGCTTGCCAACGCCTCCAAGCTGCCGCAGCCGATCTTCACGCCGGCCACCAAGGCCGACATGGGCGACCACGACGAGAACATTTCCTTCGAGCGCATGGTCGAAATCATTGGCGAGCCGCTGGCCGTGCAGGTGCGCGATGTGGCCATCGAGCTCTACCGCAGTGCCGCCGCGTTCGCGCTGACCAAGGGCATCATCATCGCGGACACCAAGTTCGAATTCGGCCTCGATGACGCCGGCACGCTGACGTTGATGGACGAGGTGCTCACGCCCGATTCATCACGCTTCTGGCCGCTCGAGGGCTACGAGGCGGCGTTCCAGGCCGGCCTCAATCCGCCGAGCTACGACAAGCAGTTCGTGCGCGACTGGCTCGAGCAGGCTGCGGTCGATGGCGTCGCCTGGAACAAGCAGGCGCCGGCACCCGCCTTGCCGCCCGAAGTGGTGGCGTACACGGCCGAGCGGTACCGCGAGGCCTTGCAGCGACTGACGGCATGAAACCCCCGGCATCGCCCATGCTCGCGCGGCTTGATGCCGCGCTGGCTTCGGCAGTGCGCCCGGTCGATGTGGCCTGCGCGCGCGCCGAGCGGGCGGGCTTTTTAGCCCGGCAAGGTTTCTTCGACGTGGCCAATGCCGAGCTGGCGGGCTTGCGCAGCGAGTTCGCCTTGCGGCCCGCAGCGCCGGTCACGGTGTGGATTTGCGTGGTCGAGGCCTGGGTCGAGCACTACAACGGCCGGGTGCCGGCCGGGCGCGACAAGATGTTGCGTGCGCATGCGCTGAGTGCCGCGGCGGGCTTGCGTGACCTGCAGGCGCTCAGCGCCGCCTGGCTGGCGCACATCTGCTTCACCCAGGACGACATGGACGCGATGGCGCGCCATCTGGCGGCCGCGCTGCAACTCGCCACGCCCGATCACCATGCAGCGCAGGCGCGCGCGTCGATGGTCGCGGCCTCGGCGTATCACTGGGCCAACCGGCTCGATCTGGCACAGCCCTGGTACGCGCGTGCCCGCGAACACGCGATGGCCCAAACCGACGACGCCACGCTGGGCGTCATCACCTTCACCATGGCCGGCCACCGCAGCAATCACGCGCTGCATGCGGCCATCCTCGGCGTGAGTGACACCGACGAAGCGCGCCGCGCGCAGGCCTGGGTCGACGCCTCGTGCAACTTCGATCAGTGGGTGGGCACGGTCTCGCAAAACGCCTACATGCAGATCTTTCGCGCGCTGGTGCTGTCAGCGCAAGACGAGCACGCCAGGGCGCTGGCGCAGTACGCGGCGCATCTGGACGAGGCGTGGCGTCAGGGGCTGGCCCACATGCGCGCTGCACACCTGGCCGACCAGGCCTGGTGCCGCTTTCACACCGGTGACGTGGTTGGCGCGCGCGCCGATGCCGAGGCCGCCGCCGCGTTGATCGACCCCGGCATGTACGTCGAAGACCTGGCCGTGGCCTGCGGCCGGCTCGCTCAGGTGTTCGCAGCACTCGATGACGTGGCCGCGGCGCAGCACCACGGGCAGCTGGCCCGCGATCACTGGGCCCAGCAGCACGCCATGCAGCGTTCGGTCATCGAGACCCTGAACCACGCGCTCGAGCCGCCGGCGCCCTGAGTCGGGCGCTGCGGCACGTTCGTCAGAACAGCGCCATGCTCAGCTTGCGGCGGTACTGATCGACCAGCGGGTCGGCCGGCGTGGTGTTGATCTTTCCGGCGATTTCGAGCGCGCCCTTGGGGGCTGCGGCTTCCGCTTTGGCCGCAGGCTTGCTCATGACCTCGAGCACGGCGACGTAGGTCTTGCGGGCGGCTTCGCCGTTCCAGGCCTTGTCGCGCATCACGATCTCGAGCAGCTCGTCCATCGCTTCGGTGAAGCGCTGCGCGGCAAAGTGCAGTTGCGCCAGCTCGAAGCGGGCTTCGAAATCACGCCGGTTGGCCGCAAGGGCGGCCGCCAGCACGTCGGGCGAGCGCGACGAGACCGCGGCCTCGCACGCCGCCAGCCAGTGACCGCAAGCCACCAGCCGCGCGTCAGGCAGCACGGCACCGGCCACCGGGTCGAACAGCACGCGCGCCTCGTCGATGCGCCCGGCCAGCAGCAGCGCGCGCAGGCCATCGAAGCGGGCGGTGTCGTTGGCGGGGTTGGTGGCCACCGCATCCATCAGCAGGGCAATCGCGTCTTCGGTGTGGCCGTCGGCCAGCAAGGCTTCGGCGGTTTCCACGTCCTCTTCGGCAGCCAGCTCTTCCGGCGAGGGCACGTGCTTGTCGAGGAACTGGCGGATCTCGTCTTCGGGCAGCGCGCCCACGAAGCCGTCGACCGGCTGGCCGTCCTTGAACATCACGCAAAACGGGATGCTGCGCACGCCAAACATCTGCGAGAGCTGTCCGGCGATGTCGGGCTCGGCGTCGGAATCCAGCTTGGCCAGCGCGAAACGACCGGCGTAGGCGACCTCGAGCTTTTCGAGCAGCGGCCCGAGCGATTTGCACGGCCCGCACCAGGGTGCCCAGATGTCGAGCAGCACCGGCCCGGTGAGCGAGGCTTCGATCAGATCGGCTTGCAGGTTCTTGATGGTGATGTCGATCATGGTGTCGTGTGATGTGCTTGGTGGCGCAGCGGACAGCGCTCGCCTGAGTCGAGCGGCAGCGGCGCCTACAATTCTGTGCTTTGCAGAAGACGGAGCGAGGCCATGAACGCGCCTGCCGTGGTGGGGGTGGTGATGGGGTCCAGCAGCGACTGGGAAACCCTGCGTGCAGCCACCGAGATTCTCGCCGAGTTTGACATCCCCTTCGAGGCCCGCGTGGTGTCGGCGCACCGCATGCCCGACGACATGTTTGCCTACGCCGAGTCGGCTGGTGCGAGGGGCCTCCGGGCCATCATCGCCGGTGCGGGCGGCGCGGCGCATCTGCCAGGCATGCTCGCGGCCAAGACCACCGTGCCGGTGCTCGGCGTGCCGGTGGCCAGTCGGCATTTGCAGGGGGTGGACTCGCTGCACTCCATCGTGCAAATGCCCAAGGGCATTCCGGTGGCCACCTTCGCCATCGGCACCGCGGGCGCGGCCAATGCGGCGCTGTTCGCCGTGGCCATGTTCGCCGTGACCGACGACGCGCTGCGGGTGCGGCTCGAGGCCTACCGCGCGCGCCAGACCGAGGCGGCCCGCGCGATGACCTCCCAGCTCACATGACCGGTTTCATCGCGCCCGGCGCCACCTTGGGCGTCATGGGCGGCGGCCAGCTCGGCCGCATGTTCGTGCACGCAGCGCAGCAGATGGGCTACTTCACCGCGGTGCTCGACAGCGATCCGGCCAGCCCGGCGGGCCTCGTCGCACACCACCACGTGCAGACCAGCTACGTCGATGAACAGGGTCTGGCACGGCTCGCCGGCCGCTGTGCGGCCATCACCACCGAGTTCGAGAACGTGCCAGCCGCTGCGCTGCAGGCGCTGGCCACGCAGCGAACGGTGTCGCCCAGCGCGGCAGCGGTGGCGGTGTGCCAGGACCGTGCCGCCGAGAAGCGCCACTTTGCCCGTTGCGAGGTGCCGTGCGCACCCCACGCCGTGATCGAAACCGCCGCGCAGCTCGCCGCGGTGCCCGACCACCTGCTGCCCGGCATCTTGAAAACCACCCGCATGGGCTACGACGGCAAAGGCCAGGCGCGCGTGGCCACACGCGCCGAACTGGTTGCGGCCTGGACGGCGCTGGGCGGCGTCTCGGCGGTGCTCGAGCAGCGGCTGCCACTCGCCCACGAGATCAGCGTGATCGTGGTGCGCGGCGCCGATGGCGACATCGTGCACTTTCCGCTGCAGCAAAACCTGCACCGCGACGGCATCCTGGCCGTCACCCAGGTGCCTGCACCGGACGTGGCGCCCGCACTGCAACAGCAGGCGATCGACGCCGCGCACCGCGTGGCCGACTCGCTCGATTACGTGGGCGTGCTGTGCGTCGAATTTTTCGTGCTGCAAGACGGGCGGCTGGTGGCCAACGAGATGGCGCCGCGCCCGCACAACTCGGGCCACTACAGCGTCGATGCCTGCGAGCTGTCGCAGTTCGACTTGCAGGTGCGCGCGATGACCGGTGCGCCGCTGGTCGCGCCCCGGCTGCATTCGCCGGCGGTGATGCTCAACTTGCTGGGTGATCTGTGGTTTCCCGCCGGTGCCACGGCCCCCGAAGCCATTCGCGAGCCGGATTGGGCGCGGGTGCTGGCGCTGCCGGGTGTGCACCTGCATCTGTACGGCAAGACCACGCCGCGGCCCGCGCGCAAGATGGGCCACCTGACGGTGACCGCTGCCAGTGCTGCCGAGGCGCACCGTGTCGCGCTGCAGGCGGCGGCGGTGCTCGGTCTGCCGGCGTTTTGAGGCGCGCGATCACTTGAACCGCGCACTGCCGCTCGACGGCCACGACCCGCTGGCGATCGCGGCCTGCGCCGATGCGCTGGCTGCCGGTGAGCTGGTGGCGTTCCCGACCGAAACGGTCTACGGCCTGGGCGCACGCGCCGACGACGACCGTGCGGTGGCGCGGATATTCCAGGCCAAGGGCCGCCCGGCCGATCACCCGTTGATCGTGCATCTGGCCGACGCGGCTGTGGCCTCGCGGTTTTGCGACGACTGGCCGGCGCTGGCGCAGCGCTTGGCTGCTGCCTTCTGGCCCGGGCCCTTGACCGTGATCGTGCGGCGCGCGGCGGGGGTGGCGTACGCCTCCGCGGGCGGGCAGTCGACGATCGGATTGCGCTGTCCCGACCATCCGGTGGCCCTGGCCTTGCTGCGCGCCGCGGGAGCGCGCGGGGTGCCGGGGATCGCCGCGCCCAGTGCCAACCGCTTCGGTCGCCTGAGCCCCACCTGCGCGGCACATGTGGTGGCTGAACTGGGGGACGAGCCCGGCCTTCGGGTGCTCGATGGCGGTGACTGCCCGGTGGGCATCGAATCGACCATCATCGACTGCTCGCGTGGTCGTCCGGTGCTGCTGCGCCCCGGCACGCTCTCGCGCCAGACGATCGA
>CAIVGK010000049.1 GCA_903905475.1 uncultured Burkholderiales bacterium
CAGGTGCGCCTCGAGATCGACGCGGGCGCGCCCAGCGGCAAGATCGTCGGCGAGTTGCGCGATGTGTCGCTGAACTTTGGCGAGAAGATCATCGTGCGCGACTTCAGTGCCACCATCCTGCGTGGCGACAAGGTCGGGCTGATCGGCCCCAATGGCGCGGGCAAGACGACGCTGCTCAAGCTCATCCTCGGCGAGTTGCAGCCCACCAGCGGCGCCGTGCGCCAGGGCAGCAAGATCGAAGTCGCCTACTTCGACCAGATGCGCAGCACGCTCGACCTGGATGCCACGCTGGCTGACACCATCAGCCCGGGCAGCGAGTGGGTCGAGTTCGCCGGTCAGCGCAAGCACGTGATGAGCTACCTGAACGATTTTCTGTTCTCGCCCGAGCGCGCCAATTCGCCGGTGCGCACGCTCAGCGGCGGCGAGCGCAACCGCGTGCTGCTCGCACGTCTGTTCGCGCTGCCAGCCAACGTGCTGGTGCTCGACGAACCCACCAACGACCTCGACATCGACACGCTGGAGCTGCTCGAAGAGTTGCTGCAGTCGTACAAGGGCACGGTGTTTCTCGTCAGCCACGATCGGCGCTTCCTCGACAACGTGGTGACCAGCACCATCGTGTGGGAGGGCGACGAGTCGCCGGGTCAGTGGCGCGAGTACGAAGGCGGCTACGAAGACTGGAAGATGCAGCGCGACCGCGCGCAGTCCCTGCGAGCGCAGGCGGCGAAGGCGGGCAAGTCGAAGGACACGCCCCCGGCAGCGAAGTCGGCCTCCGCTGAAGCCGTCCCCGCGCCTGCCGCAGCCAAGCCACGCAAGCTCAGCTACAAGGAGCAGCGCGAGCTTGATGAGCTGCCAAAGCGCATCGAGGCGCTCGAAGCCGAGCAGGTCTCGCTGGCCACGCTGCTGGCCGATGCCGAGGCCTACACGCGCGATGCGAAAGGCGTGGCCGCCGCGCAGGCGCGCGTCGCTCTGATCGACGATGAATTGCTGGTCGCCATGGAGCGCTGGGAGGCGCTGGGCCAGCGCGGTTGAACGTCGGGAAAGCGACTGCAGGGGCGCGGCGACACGGGCGATAAACTGAGCCGGCTCCTTTCGCTTCCCGCCCCCATGCCCGCACCCGAGATAGAACTTGTGATCCCGAGCGACGCCGAGTCGCTCGATGCCACCCGCGGCATCTTTCGCGAGTACGTGGGCAGCCTCAACATCGACCTGCGCTTCCAATACATCGAGGAAGAACTGGCCGGGTTGCCAGGCGAGTACGCGCCGCCCCACGGCCATTTGCTGCTGGCCTTCGTCGATGGTCAACTGGCCGGCTGTGGCGCACTGCGGGCATTGGCCGATGTCGACTACGCGAACGCCTGCGAGATGAAGCGGCTGTATGTGCGGCCGGCGTTTCGCCGTTTCGGCCTCGGCCGCTTGCTGGCGCAGGCCCTTTTCGACGAGGCGCGCAGCGTCGGCTACTCGACCATGCTGCTCGACACGCTGGACGGCATGGAGGCCGCGCGCGGCTTGTATGCCTCGTTCGGCTTCGAGGAAATTCCCCCGTTCTACTTCAGCCCGATTGCCGACTCGCACTACCTGAAGGCCGAGCTCGACTGAGCCAGCCCGGGACAGCACCCCAAGGACTCATGGGCGACTCAGCCACCCAGCCTGAAGGCGTCGCCGCCGGCGGCACGGTCGAACTGTGCGCCGGGGCGCTGCGGTTGGCGCTGCGCGCCGATCTGGGCGGCTCGATCGCGGGCTTGTGGCACCAAGACACGCCCATCCTGCGCTCGACCCGGCCAGGTTCGCTGACCCGGTCGCGCCAGTCGGCCTGCTACCCGCTGGTGCCTTACTCCAACCGGCTGGGCAACCAACGCTTTCGCTGGCAGGGGCGCGACCACACGACCCAAACCAATTTCGACGACAACCCGCACTCGGTCCACGGCGTGGGCTGGTTGCGTCCGTGGGAGGTGGTGTCGCACAGCGCGGTGGCCGCGGTGCTGCGTTACCGCCATGCGCCCGATGCGCACTGGCCTTTTGTGTTCGAGGCGCTGCAGCACTTCTCGCTGACACCGAACTCGCTGGCCGTGCAGATGACCATCCAAAACACCGGCGACGTCACGCAGCCTGTGGGGCTGGGCTGGCACCCGTATTTCCCCAAGCGCGAAGGCAGTCATCTGCACATCGAGATCAGCGATCGCTGGGAACCCGACGCCACCGGGTTGCCAATTCGCACGGTGGTGCAGCCCGGGATCGAGGGTGAGGTGGCGCAGATGGGGTTGGACCACTGCTTCGACGGCTGGAAGGGAGCGGCCCGCATCCGCGACGAAAAATTCTCGCTTCAGCTCACCTCCAACCTGACGCACCTGGTCGTCTACACGCCGGCCGACAAGGCGTACTTCTGTGTCGAGCCGGTGAGTCATGTCAGTAACGCGATCCACATGAGCGACCCGGCGGCGCACGGGCTGCGCACGCTGCAACCCGGCGGGAGCTTTGACGCCCTGATGACGCTCGAGGTGTCCGTCTTGTGAGTTCGACCACTGTATTGCGCGACGCATCGACCGTGAAGATCGCCGTGGCGACGCCCAGCCTGCTCGGCGAGTCCCCGGTGTGGCACCCGCGTGAGCAGGCGCTGTACTACTGCGACATTCCCGCCTGCACGCTCAACCGGTTCGACCCGACGACCTGCGAGTTGTCGCACTGGACCTTCGACAGCGAAATCGGCAGCTGCGCCCCGATGCTTGACGGCGGAATGCTGTTGGCAGCACGTGACGGGTTGTGGCGCTTTGATCCCGGTACCGCAAGCCGGTCCTTGCTGGCGCCGCCGCCCTATGACCCGAAGGTTGAACGGTTCAACGATGGCAAGTGCGACCCGCAGGGCCGTTTCTGGGTGGGCACGGTCTACGAACCACGAGACCCTCCGCTGGCCTCGTTGTATTGCCTGGACCGGGGCGTGTTGACCCGACGAGCCGATGGAATCACGGTGTCCAATGGCCTGGCCTGGAGCGCGGACGCACGCACGATGTACTGGAGCGACACGAAGTCGCACACGATCTTCGCCTTCGCCTTCGATGCGCTGAGCGGCACATTGAGCGACCGCCGCGTGATGGCCACATTTCCGCTCAAGCAGACGCAAGAACCCCTCGAAGCCTACGGCGGGCGTCCTGACGGCGCCGCGGTAGATGTGAAGGGCAACTACTGGGTCGCGATGTTCGAGGGGCAGCGCCTCTTGTGCCTCTCACCGGCGGGCGATTTGCTGCACGAGGTTCAACTGCCGGTCCGCTGCCCCACGATGCCTTGCTTCGGGGGCTCGGACCTGAAGACGCTTTACATCACCACCGCCCGAAAAAACCGCCCGGCGGCCGAGTTGGCGCAGCAGCCGCTCGCAGGGTGCGTCCTGTCCCTGCGGGTCGAGGTCGCCGGCCTGCCCGCCAACCTGTTCAACTGAGTCGCAAGCCGTCGCCGCCGGGCTTGCGCCCCGGATTCGTGAACGTGCCTCCTGCGGACGCGGGACGGGCTGCAAAGCCTTGAATTCCGGGTTGAAGGCAGCGCGGGTTTGCACGTATACTTCGAGGCTGTGTTGAAAGCGATTGTTACCAGCCCAGTGCCTGAATTGACCGTTCGCGGTGTGTCAGCCACAGGCTTTGACGACGAGGCAGAAGATCCGCCGGTCAAAGCGCTTACATGGGCAGAGGCGCAAGCCTTGCGGCTCAGTCGCCCTCAACTGTCCCCTTGGTGGGTCATCGCTGCGCAGGTTGCGGTCGGTGGTTTGGCGGGGGGCGTGATTTGGCTGCTTTGGCATCGTCCAGATTTCGTTCAGTCGGCGCTCTACGGCGCGTTTGTTGCGGTGGTGCCTGGTGCCTTGATGGCGCGAGGCATGACCAGCAGGCTGACCGGTCTGACGGTGGCTTCCAGTGCTGCCGGTGTCATGGTGTGGAGTTTGGTAAAGATAGGCGTTTCAGTCGCCATGCTCTTGCTGGCGCCGAAATTGATTCAGTCACTGAATTGGCCTTGCTTGCTGGGCGCCATGGCGCTGTGTATGCAGATGTATTGGGTCGCGCTTCTTTGGCGCGGGCGTTGAGAACAAGATCGGACAGGATTTCCTCACATGTCAGCCGAAGGTCACGCGCTTACCGCTGGTGAATACATCGTTCACCACTTGACTCACCTTTCTACCGGCAAGCCCAAGGGCTTGGTGGATTTCTCGGTCATCAATTTCGACTCCATTATCTTTTCGACGCTGCTTGGCGTTCTGGGCTGCTTTTTGCTCTGGAAGGCGGCCAGCAAGGCCACGTCAGGCGTGCCGGGTCGTTTCCAGGCTGCCGTCGAAATCCTGTTCGAAATGGTGGAGAGTCAGGCGAAGGGCATCGTTCATAACGCCAACAGTCGCAAATTGGTCGCGCCGCTGGCCATGACCGTGTTCGTTTGGATCTTCCTGCTCAACGCGATGGATTTGCTGCCGGTTGATTTGTTGCCGCTGGTGTGGGAGTTCATCTACGGGCTGTCCGGCCGCGATGAAAGTCATGCATTCCTGCGTGTGGTGCCGACGGCCGACTTGTCCATCACCATGGGTCTGTCCGTGGGTGTCCTGATCACCTGCTTGGCCTACAACGTGAAGATCAAGGGCCTCGGCGGCTGGATTCACGAGTTGTTCGCGGCGCCGTTTGGCGACCACTGGGCACTCTATCCCTTCAATTTTGCAATGCAGATGGTCGAATTCGTTGCCAAAACCGTGTCGCATGGCATGCGGTTGTTCGGCAATATGTATGCGGGTGAGTTGATCTTTCTTCTCATCGCGTTGTTGGGCGGTGCTTTCACGCTCTCTCTCACTGGGTTCGCCTTGGCGGCCCTGCACATCGTCGCGGGCACCGTGTGGGCCATCTTTCACATCCTGATCATCACGTTGCAAGCCTTCGTGTTCATGATGTTGACGCTGGTCTATGTCGGGCAGGCCCACGAGACTCACTGATCATTTTTTCTCCCTTTCTTTTTCACCACAGGAATCATCATGGAACTCATTGGTCTCGTCGCGGTTGCCGCAGGTCTCATCATCGGTCTGGGCGCCATGGGTGCTTGTATCGGCATCGGCGTTATGGGCAGCAAGTATCTCGAGTCGGCGGCTCGTCAGCCTGAATTGATGGGCGAACTGCAAACGAAGATGTTCCTGTTGGTCGGCCTGATCGACGCTTCGTTCATTATCGGTACCGGTATTGCTCTGTGGTTCACCACGGCCAATCCGTTCCTGGCGCAGCTTGCAAATCTGCCGAAGTAATTCGCGCAAATCAAGCGATCCCGTCGACTCCGAGTTGCTTGGAGTCGACGCCCTTGACACCCTGATTGAGGCATCAACGTGAGCATCACTGCGACATTCATCATTCAGATGATCGTGTTTTTGATCCTGGTCGGATTCACGATGAAGTACATCTGGCCACCGATCACCGCAGCGCTTGATGCGCGTGCGCAAAAGATATCCGATGGCCTGTCGGCTGCCGACAAGGCCAAGGCCGAGTTGACCACCGCCAACAAGCGTGTGGAGGAGCAGCTTGCCGCCGCACGTATCGATGCCGCCGGCCGTTTGGCTGATGCCGAACGCCTTGCTCAGTCGATGGTTGAGGAGGCGAAGACCCGAGCCAGCGACGAGGGATCAAAGATCGTGGCAGCGGCCAAGGCCGAGGCTGAGCAGGAGTCCATCAAGGCCCGCGAGGTTCTGCGTGAGCAGGTGGCCATGCTGGCGGTGAAGGGTGCCGAGCAGATTCTCAAGCGAGAAGTCAGTGCGAGCGTTCACGCAGACCTGCTGAACCGTTTGAAGGTTGAGCTGTGAGCGGCGCCGCCCGCCATTTGGGGGTCTGAGCCATGGCCGAACTTGCCACGTTGGCTCGCCCGTATGCCGAAGCCCTGTTCGATGTCGCTTCTCAGGGCGATGTCAAAGCAGTGTCTCAGCAGGTTGATGCGTTGGCGTTGATCGCCGATAACGAGCAGTTGCGTCAGTTTGCAAGCAGCCCGAAAGTCGGTGCCGAGCAGGTGTTTGACCTGATCGCATCCGTCGTGAAGGTCCCGCTGACCGCGCCCATGAAGAATTTCCTGCGCATGCTGATCGAGAACGGCAGGTTGACTGTCCTTGCAGAAATCGCATCGCAATTTCATGTGTTGGCCAATGCCAGTGCCGGCGTCTCTGATGCGACGGTCTTCAGCGCATTCCCGATCGAGGCTGCTCAATTGGCCGGTGTTGTGACAACGCTTGAAAAGCGCTTCGGCCGCAGGCTCAACGTCACCGTTCAACTCGAGCCATCGCTGATCGGCGGTATCCGGGTGGTCGTCGGCGACGAGGTGATGGACACCTCCGTAAAGGCGCAACTTGAACAAATGAGGGTCGTGCTGGCGGCTTGATCGCCGCTCACGCCCCTTCACATCCCAGTCAGTCTGTCGAGCACACCGCGCGTCAGTCTGAATGCAAAGACAGGAGAGATCTCATGCAACTGAATCCCGCAGAAATTTCCGAACTCATCAAGAGTCGCATCGAAGGCCTCGGTGCCGCAGCTGATATTCGCAACCAAGGCACCGTGGTGTCGGTGGCGGACGGTATCTGCCGCGTGCATGGCTTGTCGGAAGTGATGCAAGGCGAGATGCTGGAGTTCCCGGCAGCGCCGGACGGCACCCCAACATTCGGTCTGGCGCTCAACCTCGAGCGCGATTCGGTCGGCGCGGTGATTTTGGGCGAGTACGAGCACATTGCTGAAGGCAATACCGTCAAGTGCACCGGACGTATTCTTGAAGTGCCTGTCGGCCCCGAGTTGAAAGGCCGCGTGGTCAATGCGCTGGGCCAGCCGATCGATGGCAAGGGCCCGATCAACGCACAGTTGTCCATGCCAATCGAGAAGATCGCGCCGGGCGTGATCGCACGCAAGTCCGTGGATCAGCCGATGCAGACCGGCTTGAAGTCCATTGACTCGATGGTGCCTGTGGGTCGCGGACAGCGCGAGTTGATCATTGGTGACCGTCAAACGGGCAAGACCGCAGTGGCCATCGACGCGATCATCAACCAGAAGGGTCAGAACATGACCTGCATCTACGTCGCCATCGGTCAAAAGGCGTCGTCGATCAAGAACGTGGTGCGCTCGCTCGAAGCCAATGGCGCGATGGAGTACACGATCGTTGTGGCTGCCTCTGCTGCCGAGTCGGCTGCGATGCAGTACGTGTCGGCCTACTCCGGTTGCACGATGGGCGAGTATTTCCGCGACCGCGGCGAAGACGCGCTGATCGTTTATGACGATCTGTCCAAGCAAGCCGTGGCTTACCGTCAGGTGTCATTGCTTTTGCGTCGTCCGCCAGGACGCGAAGCCTACCCGGGCGACGTGTTCTATCTGCACAGCCGTCTGCTTGAGCGTGCAGCTCGTGTGAATGCAGAGTATGTCGAGGCATTCACGAAGGGTGCCGTGAAGGGCCGCACAGGGTCGCTGACCGCATTGCCCATCATTGAGACGCAAGCCGGCGACGTGTCCGCATTCGTACCAACCAACGTGATCTCGATCACCGACGGTCAGATTTTCCTGGAAACATCCTTGTTCAATGCAGGCATTCGCCCCGCCATCAACGCCGGCATCTCGGTGTCGCGGGTCGGTGGTGCGGCGCAGACCAAGGTCATCAAGGGGTTGTCGGGTGGTATCCGTACCGACTTGGCGCAGTACCGTGAACTGGCCGCGTTTGCTCAGTTCGCTTCTGACCTTGACGAAGCGACTCGCAAGCAGCTGGATCGTGGCGCTCGGGTGACTGAATTGCTCAAGCAAGCCCAGTACTCGCCGCTGTCGAGTTCCTTGATGGGCTCGACGCTGTTCGCGGTCAACAAGGGCTTCATGGACGACGTGGACGTCAAGAAGGTTCTGGCTTTCGAGTCGGGTCTTCATCAATTCCTGAAGACGAGCCATGCCGGCTTGCTCAAGAAGATCGAAGATTCGAAAGTGCTCGACAAGGACTCCGAAGCCGAACTGTCCGCTGCGGTGGGCGCGTTCAAGAAGTCCTTCGCCTGATCGCCTGACGACCTCAATCAAGGAGATTCGTCATGGCAGCAGGTAAAGAGATACGCGGCAAGATCAAGAGTGTCGAGAACACCAAGAAGATCACCAAGGCCATGGAGATGGTCGCGGCTTCGAAGATGCGTAAGGCTCAAGAGCGTATGCGTGCGGCTCGTCCCTACGCCGAGAAGATCCGCAGCCTCGCGGCCAATCTGTCCAAGGCCACGCCCGAGTACAAGCATCCATTCCTGGTTGCCAACGAGGGCGTCAAGACCGTTGGATTCATCGTCGTGACCACGGACAAGGGTCTGTGCGGCGGCATGAACACCAACATCCTGAGAGCCGTGACGTTGAAGTTGCGCGAGATGGAAAGCCAAGGCCTGAAGGCCGAGGCGGTGGCCATCGGCAACAAGGGCCTGGGATTTCTCAATCGAGTTGGCGTGAAGGTCGTTTCCCACGCCACCCAGTTGGGTGACAAGCCGCACCTCGAGAAGTTGATCGGCCCCGTCAAGGTGCTGCTTGATGCATACGCGGCGGGCCAGTTGTCGGCGGTCTACCTGTGCTACACGGGGTTCATCAACACGATGAAGCAAGAGCCGTTGTTGCAGCAGTTGCTTCCGCTGACGGCTGAAAAGATGACGGCGAGCGCACCGGCCGGTGCTGGTGCATACGGTTGGGACTATCTTTACGAGCCCGATGCGCCCGCGGTGATTGATGAACTCCTCATTCGCTACACCGAAGCACTGGTCTATCAGGCCGTGGCTGAAAACATGGCGTCTGAGCAGTCGGCCCGGATGGTGGCGATGAAGTCGGCCACCGACAACGCCGGCAGTGTGATCGGTGAACTGAAGCTGATCTACAACAAGACGCGTCAGGCTGCGATCACCAAGGAACTTTCCGAAATCGTCGCAGGTGCGGCCGCCGTCTGATCGGCGAACGATCACCACTGAAACCAGAATTTGTTTTTTCGAAGGATACAAACATGTCCGCAGTGTCAACAGAAGGCAAGATCGTCCAGTGCATTGGCGCTGTGGTCGACGTGGAATTCCCACGCAATTCGATGCCGAAGATTTATGACGCCCTCAAGCTTGAGGGGTCGAATCTGACCCTTGAGGTGCAGCAGCAACTGGGCGATGGGGTGGTTCGCACCATCGCGTTGGGCACTTCGGACGGTTTGCGCCGTGGCCTGACGGTGAAAAACACCCAACGCCCGATTACGGTGCCCGTGGGTCGGGCGACCCTGGGTCGAATCATGGATGTGCTGGGCGCACCTATCGACGAGCGTGGTCCGGTTGGACAGGAACTGACGGCTTCCATTCACCGCAAGCCCCCTGCCTATGACGAGTTGAGCCCCTCACAGGACTTGCTCGAAACCGGCATCAAGGTGATTGACTTGGTTTGCCCGTTCGCCAAGGGCGGCAAGGTCGGCCTGTTCGGCGGTGCCGGCGTGGGCAAGACCGTGAACATGATGGAACTGATCAACAACATCGCCAAGGCACACAGTGGCTTGTCGGTGTTCGCCGGTGTGGGCGAGCGTACCCGCGAGGGCAACGACTTCTATCACGAGATGGCCGATTCCGGCGTGGTGAACCTCGAGAACCTGCCCGAGTCCAAGGTCGCCATGGTCTACGGTCAGATGAACGAGCCGCCGGGCAACCGCCTTCGCGTCGCGTTGACCGGCCTCACGATCGCCGAGTCGTTCCGTGACGAAGGCAAGGACGTGCTGTTCTTCGTCGACAACATCTACCGCTACACGCTGGCCGGTACCGAAGTCTCGGCGCTGCTGGGTCGCATGCCATCGGCCGTGGGCTACCAGCCAACGCTGGCCGAGGAAATGGGTCGCCTGCAAGAGCGGATCACCTCGACCAAGGTCGGTTCGATCACCTCGATCCAGGCCGTGTACGTGCCTGCGGACGACCTGACCGACCCGTCGCCCG
>CAIVGK010000050.1 GCA_903905475.1 uncultured Burkholderiales bacterium
CGGTGCGTTCCCGCTGTTCGATGCCGAGTTGTTCCTCAGCGGCAACACCTTCGCCTCGCGGCTGCCCGAGGCGCTGCGCGAGCGCATCCGCAGCCACGGCCTGCGCAACTCGCACCTGCTGTCGATCGCGCCCACCGGCACCATCAGCCTGGCGTTTGCCGACAACGCGAGCAACGGCATCGAGCCGGCGTTCAGCTGGAGCTACACGCGCAAGAAGCGCATGCCCGACGGCAGCTTGCGCGAGTACGCCGTCGAAGACCATGCCTGGCGGCTGTTTCGCCACCTGAAGGGCGAGACCGCTGCGCTCACGCCGGCGTTCGTCACCGCGCTCGAGATGAGCGCGCAGTCGCACGAGGCGATGGTCGCGGCGGTGGCGCCGTACATCGACACGTCGATCTCCAAGACCGTCAACGTGCCGGCCGACTACCCGTACGCCGACTTCCAGAACCTGTACCTCGAGGCGTGGGAATCGGGCCTGAAGGGCCTGGCCACCTACCGGCCCAACAGCGTGCTCGGCTCGGTGCTCAGCGTGAGCACGCCGGCGCAGGTCGCGCCGGTCGCGCTGCAGATCGCCGATGCCAACCGGCGTCTGGCGCTCGAGCAGTTGCCCGCGCCGGTGCTGTCGTCGCTGCGCTGGCCCGGTCGCCCCGAGTTGCCCACGGGCAACCTGGCCTGGACCTTCATGGTGCATCACCCGTTCGGTGACTTCGCGCTGTTCATCGGCGAGTTCGCCGCGGGCGATGGCGCGGCGCCGCAGCCTTTCGAGGTCTGGGTCAACGGGGCCGAGCAGCCGCGCGGCCTCGGTGCGCTGGCCAAGACGCTGTCGATGGACCTGCGCGCCAACGACCCGGCCTGGCTGCAGCTCAAGCTCGACGCGCTGGCCACCGTGGCCGAGGAACGCTCGTTCGAAATGCCGTTCCCGCCGCACGGCGAGCGCCGGCTGTTTCCCGGCGTGGTGGCGGCCACCGCGGCGGTCATCCGCTGGCGCTGCGAGCAGCTGCGTGTGCTGCCCGCGCCGGGACGCAGCGCGCCCACGCCGGTGATGGACGCGATGTTCAGCGTGGCCGAGCCGCACACCGGCCCGTCAGGCACGCTGGCCTGGGCGGTCGACATCGACAACCCGGCCACCGGCGAGGCGTTCACCCTCACGCTCAAGGAAGTCACGCTGCCGGGGTCGGGTGGCACCACCGTCACGCGGCCGTGCGCGGTCGGGTTTTCGGGCAACTACCCGCGCGCGCTCGACGGGCTGGCGCGCTTGCTGTCGCTCGACATGCGGGTGATCGACCCGGCGTGGATCGGCATGAAGCTGCGCAAGCTGCTCAACTACGCCGAACCGCTGGGCCACTTCATGGCCTTCGTGCCGGGGCTGCCCGCCGGCGAGCGCCGCCAGCAGACCTGGCCTTCGACGGTGGCCTATCTGGCGCGGCTGATCATCCACCGCTACGCGATGCTCGGCGTGCTCGACGAGCAGGGCTACCCGCTGCGCGACATGGGCGTGCTCGAGTCGTCGAGCGAGCACCCCGAGCGCGAGCCGGTGATGGCCGGCAAGCTGTGCCTCGAGTGCGGCAACGCCACCGTCATCCACAAGGACGGCTGCGACTTCTGCACCGCGTGCGGGGCGGTCGGGCAGTGCGGCTGAGGCGCGGGCCTCAGGGCCACGTCGCCTGACGCCCCCGACCCGCGCCCAGCCGCGAAGCCATCGCACGCAGCGCCACGAAGGTCCGTTTCACGGTGCCCAAGCCGTAGTAACGTGATCTCGGTGGAGCACCGCAGCCATCCCTGGGATGGGGCAGGCGTGTCCCACGCCAACCCCTCCCTTGTGCCTCTTTGAGGTTTTGCCATGCTGTTTGTGCTGTCCCCCGCCAAGTCGCTCGATTACGCGACGCCCTCGAGCGTTGCCAAGCCCACCACGCCGCAGTTCGTGGCGCGCTCGGCCGAGCTGATCGACATCCTGAAGACGCGCAGCCCGGCCGAGATCGCCGCGCTGATGGACCTGTCCGACCCGCTGGCCGCGCTCAACGTGGCCCGTTACGGCGTGTGGAGCACGCGTTTCACCGACAGCAACAGCAAGCCCGCGGTGCTGGCTTTCAATGGCGATGTGTACGAGGGCCTCGATGCCGCATCGCTCGGCGACGCCGACCTGCAATGGGCCCAGCAGCACGTGCTGATCCTGTCCGGGCTGTACGGCGTGCTGCGCCCGCTCGATCGCATGCAGCCGTACCGGCTCGAGATGGGCACCGCGCTCGACAACGCGCGCGGCAAGAACCTCTACGCGTTCTGGGGCGACACGCTGGCGGGTCACATCAACGAGCGGCTGCAATCCGACGCCTCGCCGGTGATCGTGAACCTGGCCTCGCAGGAGTACTTCAAGGCGGTGCGGCCCACGGCGGGCAGCCGCTGGCTCAACGCGCCCGTGGTCGAGTGCGTGTTCGAGGACTGGAAGGCCGGCAAGTACAAGATCATCAGCTTTCACGCAAAGCGCGCGCGCGGGTTGATGGCACGCTTTGCCATCACCCACCGGGTGACCACGCCGCAGCAGTTGCGCGCGTTTGACTCCGAGGGCTACGGCCTGGCGGCCGAAGCCAGCGATGAACAGCGGCTGGTGTTCCGCCGCAAGCTCTGAGGAGACTGCCATGTCCGACTCCCACGTCACTTCCGATCTGCGGCGCTGGGTCGCCGAGCAGTCGGACCTCGGTCACCCGCCCGACGCGCTTCTGGGCTCGATGCTGGCCAGCGGCTGGTCGGCGTCAGCGGCCGAGAGGGCGCTGAGCGAAGTGCTGCTCGGCCGGGTGATCGAAGCGCAGCAGGCTGGCGGGCTGCCAGCGGCGGTGCGGGTGCCTGACGTGAGTGCCTCCAGAGGCGGCGTTCAGGTGATCGCGACCATGCACAAGCCGCGCGTCGTGGTGCTGTCCGGGCTGCTCAGCCACGACGAGTGCGACGAGCTGGTGGCGCTGGCCAGACCCCGGATGGCGCGCTCGGAAACCCTCGAGCTGACCACCGGCGGCGGTGCGATTCACGAGTCGCGCACCAGCCAAGGCATGTTCTTCGACCGCGAGGAAAACCCGCTGTGCTCGCGCATCGAGCGGCGCATCGCCGACCTGCTCGACTGGCCGCTCGACCATGGCGAAGGGCTGCAGGTCCTGCATTACGGAGTGGGCGCCGAATACAAGCCGCACTACGACTATTTCGACCCCGACCAGCCCGGCACCGTCCCCGTGCTCAAGCGCGGGGGGCAGCGCGTGGCCAGCGTGGTGATGTACCTGAACACGCCGCGCCAAGGCGGCGGCACGGTGTTCCCCGACGTGCAGTTCGAGGTGGCGCCCATCAAGGGCAATGCGGTGTTCTTCAGCTACGACCGGCCGGACCCGATCACGCGCTCGCTGCACGGCGGATCACCGGTCATCGAAGGCGAGAAGTGGGTGGCCACCAAGTGGCTGCGCGAGCGGCGATTCGAGTGAGCCACTCGCGCGCAGCGCCCTGAGAGCGCTGCGCACAGGCGCTGGATCAGCGCTTGGGCGGGCCCGAGCGCGGGCCTGACGACGGACCGCCACGTCCGCCACCGGAGCCCGAGCGTGGCGGGCCGCTGCGCCCACCGCCGCCACCGCCGCCTGGGCGTCCACCACCGCCGCCACCCGGGCGACCGCCACCGCCACCACCGGGACGACCGCCGCCACCACTCGGGCGAAAGCCGCGACCGGCGCCTTCACCGATCACCATGCGGCCGAGCACGATGGGCTCGGGCTTCTCGCCAGCCGGCGGTGCAAAGCCTTCGATGATTTCCTTCGGGATCTCGTGCTTGATGAGGCGCTCGATGTCACGCAGGAAGCCGTTTTCGTCGACGCACACCAGCGAGACCGCCTCGCCGGTCGAGCCCGCGCGGCCGGTGCGGCCGATGCGGTGCACGTAGTCTTCAGGCACGTTGGGCAGCTCGAAATTGACCACGTGCGGCAGCTGGTCGATGTCGATGCCGCGTGCGGCGATGTCGGTGGCCACCAGCACCGTGAGGTCGCCGGTCTTGAACTCGGCCAGCGCCTTGGTGCGCGCAGCCTGGCTCTTGTTGCCGTGGATGGCCATCGCGCTGATGCCTTGCTTTTCAAGGAACTCGACCAGCTTGTTGGCGCCGCTCTTCATGCGGGTGAACACCAGCACCTGGTCCCAGTCGTTGGTCTTGATCAGGTGCGCGAGCAGGTCTTTTTTCATCTCGCGTCCGACCGGATGGATCTTCTGCACGATGCTGTCGTTGGTCTGGTTGCGCCGCGCCACTTCGATCAGCGCGGGCTTGTTGAGCAAGCGGTCGGCCAGTGCCTTGATCTCATCGCTGAAGGTCGCTGAAAACAGCAGGCTTTGCTTTTGCGCCGGCACGATGGCCAGCACCTTCTTGATGTCGTGGATGAAGCCCATGTCGAGCATGCGGTCGGCTTCGTCGAGCACGAAGATCTCGATGTGGCTCAAATCCAGCGTGCGTTGCTGGTGGTGGTCGAGCAGGCGCCCGGGTGTGGCCACCAGGATGTCCACGCCCTTGCGCAGGCGGTCGATCTGCGGCTGCATGCCCACGCCGCCGAACATCACCATGCTGGTGAGCTTGCTGTACTTGCCGTAGGTGCGAACGCTTTCTTCGACCTGTGCGGCGAGCTCGCGGGTGGGCGTGAGGATCAACGCGCGGATCGGCAGCCGACCCTTGACATCGCGCACGGCGGGCTTTTCCATCAGGCGGTGCAGCATGGGCAGCGTGAAGCCGGCCGTCTTGCCGGTGCCGGTCTGGGCGCCGCCGAGCAGGTCGCCGCCGCCGAGCACGACGGGAATCGCCTGCGCTTGGATGGGGGTGGGGGTGGTGTAGCCGTATTCGGTGACGGCACGGAGCAACGGCTCAGCGAGGCCGAGATCTGAAAAATTCATGTGGGAAGTGAGCCCTCGGGCTTGCGCCAGCCGGGCTGTGGTTCGCGGCCTGCTGTTGCCCGCGAGGGGCACACCAGTCGGAAGGCGCGAGGGGTTCAGGGTGTCGGAGTCGACAGCGACGCGATGACTGGATCCGCGGCACTGCGCTGGATTCTAAGGGTTCCCACTGATGTGAGGCCGTCTGAATGGCGCCAGCCGCCGCGTCGATCCACGGATGCCCAGGAGCTGGCCACGGAAAAAAAGCGGGCCGGGCAATCGCCCGACCCGCTCGGATCAAAGTGTTGCCGCGATCAGGGTCGACCGACTGCCGTCCAGGCGGCGGCCACCGCGGCCTGCTCGGTCGAGCTGATGCCGTAGAGGTCCTTGGCCGCGCTGATGGTGGCGGCGCGTGCGCCGGCGTAGTCGGTGCTCGAGGTCATGTAAACCGTCAGCGCGCGGTACCAGATCTTCTCGGCCTTGGCGCGGGTGATGCCGGTGAGCGTGCCGGTGCCCGTGGCCACGCGGGTGTTGCCAGCCGCGCAGGTCTTGCTGGGCACACCGGCCTTGGTGCCTTCGGACAGCAAGTAGAAGAAGTGGTTGGCCACGCCGGACGAGTAGTGCACCAGCAGGTTGCCCACCGTGCTGTGCCAGCAGTCGGCCGAGAAGCCGTCGACGCTTGGCGTGATCATCGAGCGCAAGAACTTGTTGGTGCCGGTCTTGACCACCTTCTCGCCGATCAGGTAGTCACCCGCATCGGTGCTGTTGGCCGCGTAGTACTCGACGGCGGTGCCGAAGATGTCGCTGGTGGCCTCGTTGAGGCCGCCGGATTCACCCGAGTAGATGAGGTTGGCCGTGCGCGAGGTGATGCCGTGTGTCATTTCGTGGGCGGCGATGTCGATCGACACGAGCGGGCCGAGGATCGTGCCGTCACCGTCGCCAAAGCTCATGCAAAAGCAGCTGTCCGACCAGAAGGCGTTCATGTACTTGGTGCCGTAGTGCACTTTGCTGAAAGAGCCCACGCCGTCGTTGGCGATGCCGTGGCGACCGTGCACGTTCTTGAAGTAGTCCCAGGTCTTGGCCGAGCCGTACTGGGCGTCGGCAGCCGCCGTGCGCAACGCCGCCGCAGTGGTGCCGATGGCGCCGGTGCCCCACACGTTGGCTGCGGTGGTGGTGCCGGTGATGACGAACAGGGTGCCCGTGCCAGTGGTCAGGTTTTTCATGTCCACCGAGTTCAAGTTGCCGCGGCTCGGATCGCGCAGGCTCAACTTTCCCGCCACCAGATCGGTGGTCAACGCCACCGTGCCGCTGTAAAGCGGCTTGCCCGTGCCGGCCAGCGCGGATGTGCGAATGTCATCCCAGGCCTCCAGAACGAGGGCCGTGCTCGCGTCGACGATGACGTGCATTTCCATGGGCGTGCCATCGGGCTGGGTGCCGAACAGGCGCACGTCGTAGGCCAGCGCGGGGATGTCACCGCGGGCGTAGACGAGCAGTTCGGGCTGCACGCCGCGGGTGGTGCCCCCGTAGGCGTTGAACGCGACCTTGATCGCGGTGCCGGCGGAGACGGTGGCGGTTCGAGCCACGTTGATGGACCGGTTGAGCGACAGCGAGGCGCTGCGGAAGTTGCCGCTGCTCTCGTGGTGCATGACCAGATCGCCACCCAGCACGCGCATGCCGCGGTAGCGGCGATTGAAGCGGATGTGCTGCACGCCGTCGTCATCGAGCACGCGATCGGTCACCTCGTAGGCATGGTCGGCGCCATTGAGCGTGTAGCCCGAGAACGACTTGATGTTGGCCCGGGCACGGTCTTCGGACTTCTTCCAGTCGGGGCTGCCGGCGCACGCCGAACCGCTCAAGGAAAGCGCGGACACCGCAGCGACCGCGATCGCGGCGGGGGTGAAAAGCTTGCGCACGCTGACTCCTTGAAACGATTCGACTCAGTCGGTTTCGGCCGGCTTGGGCCCGGCTTGAGCCCGACCTGAGGGCCCTTGAGGCCGCGATTCGTGAACAACTCACGCTCGGGATCCCCGATTTGCCATCGCCGGCGGGTTCGCGCGGCGGGCCGACCGGTGGCGTGGGCTGCCTGAAGCCTGAGGGACCCCTCGGAACCCGCGAGCCCGCCCGGGTCTGCGGCCACAATACGAGTTGAGTTTTGCCTGAGCGGCTTCGCCCCCTCAGCGCGCGTTCGCCACCCCACACACAGTCAGGTTGCCGCATGGCCCAGTACGTCTTTACCATGAACCGCGTCGGCAAGATCGTGCCGCCGAAGCGCCAGATCCTCAAGAACATCTCGTTGAGCTTTTTCCCCGGCGCCAAGATCGGCATGCTGGGTTTGAACGGCTCGGGCAAGAGCACGCTGCTCAAGATCATGGCCGGCGTCGACAAGGACATCGAAGGCGAAGCCACGCCGATGCCTGGTCTGAAGATCGGCTATTTGCCGCAAGAGCCGGTGATGAACCCCGACCAGACCGTGCGCGAGTCGGTGGAAGAAGGCATCGGCGGCGTGCTCGCAGCCAAGAAGCGGCTCGACGAGGTCTACGCCGAATACGCTGCCGAAGACGCTGACTTTGACGCGCTGGCCGCCGAACAGGCCGAGCTCGAAGCCATCATTTCATCGGCCGGCTCCGAGAACACCGACCTGCAGCTCGAACTGGCTGCCGACGCGCTGCGCCTGCCGCCGTGGGACGCCATCATCGGCAAGCTGTCGGGTGGCGAAAAGCGCCGCGTGGCGCTGTGCCGCATGCTGCTGTCCAAGCCCGACATGCTGCTGCTCGACGAGCCCACCAACCACCTGGACGCCGAGTCGGTCGACTGGCTCGAGCAGTTCTTGCACCGCTACCCGGGCACCGTGGTGGCCATCACCCACGATCGCTACTTCCTCGACAACGCGGCCGAGTGGATTCTGGAACTCGACCGCGGATCGGGCATTCCGTACAAGGGCAACTACAGCACCTGGCTCGAGCAGAAGGAAAGCCGCCTGGAGCAGGAGCAAAAGACCGAAGACGCCCGCACCAAGGCGATGAAGAAGGAACTCGAGTGGGTGCGCCAGAACCCGAAGGGCCGCCAGGCCAAGAGCAAGGCCCGCATGGCCCGCTTCGAGGAACTGTCCGACGTCGAATACCAAAAGCGCAACGAGACCAACGAGATCTTCATCCCGGTGGCCGACCGCCTGGGCCATGAGGTCATCGAGTTCGAGAACGTCACCAAGAGCTTTGGCGACCGCGTGCTGATCGACGACCTGAGCTTCAAGGTGCCCGCAGGCGCCATCGTGGGCATCATCGGCCCGAACGGCGCCGGCAAGTCGACGCTGTTTCGCATGATCGCCGGCAAGGAAAAGCCAGACAGCGGCACCGTGAAGATCGGCTCGACCGTCAAGATGGCTTTCGTCGACCAGAGCCGTGACAGCCTCGAGGGCGACAAGACCGTGTGGCAAGACATCTCGGGCGGCCTGGACAACTTGCTGATCGGCAAGTTCGTGGTGCCATCGCGCGCCTATCTGGGCCGCTTCAACTTCAAGGGCAACGACCAGCAAAAGCTGGTGGGCAACCTGTCGGGCGGTGAGCGCGGCCGACTGCACCTGGCCAAGACGCTGATCGCCGGCGGCAACGTGCTGATGCTGGACGAACCGTCGAACGACCTGGACGTTGAAACCCTGCGCGCGCTGGAAGACGCGCTGCTTGAATTCGCCGGCTCGATCATGGTCATCAGCCACGACCGGTGGTTCCTCGACCGCATCGCCACGCACATCCTGGCAGCCGAGGGCGACTCCAAGTGGGTCTTCTTCGACGGCAACTACCAGGAATACGAAGCCGACAAGAAAAAGCGCCTCGGCGAGGAAGGCGCGCGTCCGAAGCGGGTGCGCTTCAAGGCACTCAAGTGAACCCGTGGCGCCACCTGACCCGGCTGGCGCAAGGGCTGGTCACGCCGTTGTGCGCGGGGTTGCTGGCCGCCTGCGCAGCCAGCCCTCACTCGGGTGGCACGGGTGTGGCGCTGTCGCAGCGCGGCACCGTGGCATCGATCGCGCCCGCCAGCGGTGCGGCGGCCAAGGCCGCACCGGCTGGCGGTGACTCGGCTGCCGGTGCACCGCGGCCATTCGCCGAGGTGATCAAGGACGCCAAACCGGTGGCTGGTTTGCTCACCGTGTGGCAAAAGGACGAGAAGTTCTGGATCGAGCTCCAGCCGTCCGACCTGAACCAGCCTTTTTTCCTGTCGCCCAAGCTCAAGACCGGGCTGGGTGAGGGCCGCTTCTTCGGCGGCCTGATGGGCGAAGAGCTCGTCATCGAATTTCGCCGCGTGCACAACCAGGTGCAGATGCTGGCGCGCAACACCGAATTCACCGCCACGGCCAACACACCGACCGGCCGCGCGGTGGAAGCAGCGTTCTCGCCCAGCCTGCTGTCGTCGGCCGCGGTGGCGAGTCAGCCGCATCCCGAGCGCAAGTCGGTGCTGGTCGAGGCCAACGTGCTGTTCATCAACGACATGACGGGCGTGGCGGTGAGCTTGCAGCGCTACTACCGCCAGGGTTATGCGCTCGACCCACGCAACTCGGCGATCACCGAGGTGCGCGGCAACCCCGATCTGCTGGTGCTCGAGGTGCTCAGCCACTACGCCACGTCGACGGTCTCGCTGCCCACGCCGGGCGCGCCACCCGGCGCGCCGGTGCCCTCCGCGCCGCGCTCGGTGCCCGATCCACGCAGCCTGTTCATGACGCTGCATTACTCGCTGGCCAGGCTGCCCGAGCAGGTGATGGCGCCGCGCAAGGCCGACGGGCGCATCGGCTACTTCAGCACCAACGTGTCCGACTACACCGACGATCTGGCGCGCTCGCCGCGGCAGCGCTACGTGAACCGCTGGCGGCTCGAAAAGCAGGATCCCGCCGCCGCGCTGTCCGAGCCGGTCAAGCCGATCACCTTCTGGCTGGATCGCACCTTGCCGCTCAAGTACCGCGACGCGGTGACCGCCGGCGTGCTCGAGTGGAACAAGGCCTTCGAGGCGATCGGCTTCAAGGACGCGATCCACGTCGAGGTGCAGCCCGATGACGCCAGCTGGGACACGCTGGACTTCGGCCGCGCCTCGCTGCGCTGGATGACCAACGCCAGCCCGGCGTTCGGTGCCATCGGGCCGAGCCATGTCGATCCGCGCTCGGGCGAGATCCTCGACGCCGACATCGGCATCGAAAGCCTCTCGTCGCGCAACCTGCGCGCCTTGCGCTCGCAGGTGCTGGCTGCGCCGGTGGCCCCCGAGTTGCCCGCCGAGCTGGCCGCGCGCGGCCTGCGACCGCAGGCGCTGTGCGATCACGCCGATCAGGCCGCCGAGCAGCTCGGCTACGCGTTGGACGTGCTGGGCGCGCGCGGCGACCTCGACCCCGCCGGCCCCGAGGCCGAGAAGTTCGTCCTGGGTTACCTCAAGGACGTGACGATGCACGAGGTCGGCCACACGCTGGGCCTGCGCCACAACTTCCGTTCGTCACGCGTCTATACCGAGCAGCAGCTGGCCGATCCGGCGTTCACCGCCACCCACGGCCTCGCGGGCTCGGTGATGGAGTATTCGCCGATCAACCTGTCGGCGCCGGACGTGCCCTTCGATCGGCAGGCCACGCCGTTCAACCCGACGCTCGGGCCCTACGACTACTGGGCGATCGAATACGCCTACCGGCCGATGGCGGCCGATCAGGAAGACCAGCAGCTCGCCGCGATCGCCGCGCGCAGCGCCGAGCCGCTGCTGGCCTTTGGCACCGACGAAGACAACTCGCTGGGCATCGACCCCGAAACGCTGCAGCTCGATCTGGGCAGCGACGTGCTGGCGTTCGCGCGCAAGCGCATCGACATCGGCCGCGACCTGCTCCGGCGGCAGGAGTCGAGGGTGCTGGCCGCCGATGCCGACTACTCGGTGCTGCGTCGCTCGGTGGGTTACGCGCTGCGCGACATGGGCCGCGCGGCGACCGTGCTGACGCGGCAGATCGGTGGCGTGCGCACGGTGCGCGACCACGCGGGCAGCGGGCGCGACCCGTTGCTGCCGCTGCCGGCCGCCGAGCAGCGCGCCGCGCTCGACCTGCTGGCGCGCGGTTTCCTGTCGGCCGACAGCTTCCGTGTGTCGCCGGCGCTGCAGCGCCGGCTGGCGGTCGATTACCTTGAGCGCGGCGATGCGGCGTTGCATGGCGATGGCGCCGTGGCGACCGATTTCTCGCTGGCCTCACAGGTCATCGAGCTGCAGCGCAATGTGCTGGGCCAGTTGATGAGCGACCCGGTGGCCGCTCGCCTGCTGGACAGTGAAGCCAAGTCGCCGCGTCAGGCGCTGCGGCTGTCAGAGATGTACCGCCGGCTCGACGACGCGTTGTGGAGCGAGCTCTCGCGCGCTGGCGACATTGCGCCCGAGCGCCGCGAGCTGCAGCGCGATCACGTCAACCGGCTGGCCGCGCAGTTGCTGCGGCCATCGGCGTTGAGTCGCGCCGACGCGCGCAGTCTGGTGCGGGCGCAGTCGCAGGCGCTGCTCAACCGCATCGCCGCCGCGACGCAACGGCCAGGCTTGAGCGTTGAAGCGCGGGCCCATCTCGAAGACAGCGCCGACACCCTGCGTCAGGCACTCACCGCGAAGTTGCCGCGAGCGGGCGCCTGAGGCGATCAGCGTTCGGTTCTCACCAGCACGAACCCGCGCCGGCGATCGCCGTTGCTGGAGTCCTGGGTGTTCATGGCCGCGAACAGGTCGGCGGTGCTGACCCACACCGGCGGATATCGGTAGCGCGCCACGTCCAGCACCAGAAAGCGGTCGCTGTGCTCGTCATAGGCGGCCAGCGGCGAGATGTGTACGCCCTTGCCCTGGCCGATTTCGGCGCGCCGGTAGTTCACCACCACATGGTGCCCGCTGCGAGCCAGTGCGGTGCTGGCCAGACGGCGGAACTGCTCAATGCTGCTGGCATCGGCGTGATGCACCTGAGCCAACACGCCATGCACCTCGGCCAGCGCTGCAAACTGGTCGAGCGTCATGCCTTGTTTCAGCAACACCTGCGGCGACAGGACGGCGGCGGTGCGCGCGTCGAGCACGTTGTCCTGCGTGAAGGTGCGGTAGGGCTCGAGCTCGGGCACCGGTGGCGCCGCTATTTCCATCGCATTGAGCACCATCACCAGCGTGGCGACGCCGCAGTACATCAGGTTCTTCTGGGTGACGAACCGGGCGCTCAGCGGGCCATAAGCGCGCCGCGCCGTGCTTTGCATCAGCAACTGCTCGCCTTCATCGCTGATCAGGCTGATCGGTGGCGCAGGCGCGAGCGGTGTCTCGGCGTGAGCCGCGCCCACCGCCAGTGCCAGGGCGACGACCCCGGCGCGAAACCAGAGCGCGACAGCCCCGTTCATCAGGCGATCAGCCGAAGTGGCAGATGTAGTGCAGCGGCAGCAAGACTTCGATGTCGAACGATGAATGACCGGGCACGCTGAACGACTGGCCACCGGCGTAGTCGACCCAGTTCTGGCTGTTGGCCATGCGCACGCGGCAGCTGCCTTCGACCAGTTCCATCACCTCGGGCGCGCCGGTGTTGAAGGTCAGCGTCGAGGGCAGGATGACACCCACGCTCTTCTTGATGCCGTCGGCCAGCACGATGCTGTGCGACACGCACTTGCCGTCGAAGTAGACATTGGCGCGCGTGCTGATGGTGGCGGTGATGTGATCGGTCATGGTGCGGACTCGAGGTGGTTTTCTGGGGGCGGTTCGTGAC
>CAIVGK010000051.1 GCA_903905475.1 uncultured Burkholderiales bacterium
GAGGTGGCGCGTGCGCTGCTGAGCTTGCGCACCAACGACCCGGCCGAGGCGAAGATGATGGCCAACGCCTTGTGAGGTTGTCGTGGCCACGCCGCTGCTGATCTTCCCGTTCAATGGCAATGCGCTGGAGGCGCTCGATGCGCTGGGCAGCGAGTTCGAGTTGATCGGGTTCATCGACGACACCCCTGAAAAGCAGGGGCCCAACGGCCATGGCTACGGCGTTTTCTCGCGCGCCGCGCTGCGCTTGTGGCCCACCGTCAAGGTGCTGGCCGTGCCGGGCAGCGCGGTGTCTTTCGGTCAGCGCCGCAGCCTCATCGAGAGCCTGGACATCGAGCCCGATCGCTACGCCACCGTGATCCACCCGGCCGCGCGGGTGTCGCGCTTTGCCAAGGTGGGTCACAACACGCTGGTGCTGGCCGGCGTGGTGCTCACCAGCAACGCCGTCATCGGCGACCACGTGTGCGTGCTGCCCAACAGCGTGGTGCACCACCACAGCGAGATCGGCTCGTGGAGCCTGATCGGCTCGAACGTGACCGTGGCCGGCCACACCCGCGTGGGCGAGAACTGCTACATCGGCAGCGGCAGCTCCATCAAGGACGGCCTGACCCTGGGCGAGCGCACCCTGGTCGGCCTGGGCAGCGTCGTGATCCGCGACACGCCGAGCGACAGCCGCGTGGCGGGGAGTCCGGCAAGGCTGCTTTGAGCGCGGCGTCTGGCACCAGACTGAGTGCCGGCCAGCCCGCTCAGGAATGTTCGACCACCCCGCTGCTGAGTGTCTTTGCGATGGCTGCGGCTGAACACCCCCCCCCATTCACGGGGTTTTGCGCGGTCCGAGCAAGAGAAAGCCCGCACGCAGCGGGCCTTGTTCTGCTTTGGAACGATCAGGCTGCCCGGCGACGCTGAAAACCTGCAACATCAAGCTGCGGCGAGCTCATCCCGTCGTCGGGCTGTTGGCCCGACACGACAGACGTCGTGCGCCACGTTCAACCGTGATCACCATCGACGTATCAAAAGGACACACCATGTCGTACATGCTCATCCACTTCTGGCCCGGAGCCACCGAAGCCAACTACCAAGCAGAGATTGCCGCGGTGCATCCGCCTGGGAGGCTCCCCAAGGGTCAGACCTTCCATTGCGCTGGCCCGGCAGAAGGTGGCTACCTCATCGTGGCGCTGTGGGACTCGAAGGAGTCCGAGGAGCGGTTCGTCAATGAGGTTCTTCTTCCCGCGCAGCCGGTGGTCGGTGGGTTCCCGAACCCGGTCATTAGCCGTGAGGCACCGGTGGCCAACTTTTTCACCGCCTGATGCCAGCCTGAACCACCCCCGGGAGCCGCAGTGTCGTTTGCCTGAACGCAAGCCGAGCCTGCCCGCTGGCAGGCCCTTGATGGGATGGATGACTGAACGCCACAAAGCAAAAGCCGGCCACTCGGGCCGGCTTTGCTGCGTCGATGAACTGACGATTCACTGCGCCTTGCGCCGGCGGGCCATGGAGCCCACCAGACCCAGACCGGCCGGCATCAAGCCGTGGATTTCGGTTGCGGGTTCGGGGTTCGGCGAGCAGCTGTCGTCTTCGCCGCCCGGCTTCAGCGCTTGATGCGGCTGATCTTGGTGCCCTCGATGCTCAAGCTGGCCATCAGGCCTTCCTGGTTCAAGATGAAGGCGTAGGCGTCGTCCTTCAGGGTGGAGGTCGACAGGTTCTTGGCCACGCCGTCGTCGACCATCACCAGGGTGGGGCCCACGCCGAACTCCCAGCCCTTGGAGTCGTCGAGGTACTTCACCGCCTTTTCGCTCATCAGGAAGACGACGTAGCCAAACGACTCGGCGCCGGCTTGCAGGCCCCAGGAGGCGGACACCGAGTTGTAGTAACCGACGACCCGCCCGCTGCGCATGAACACGCCCTCGCCATAGGCGCCGCCGAAGATCAGCCCGGCCTTGAGGATCTTCGGGAACACCAGCATGGCCTTGGAGCGGTTGCCGATCATCGCGGCGGTCGGGTTTTGCTTGTAGAGGTTGGCCAGCGTCTGGTCGGCGTCCTTGTGCAGGTCTTCGGCGGTGGCGGCGAGTGCGCGCCGCGCCGGTGTGCCCAGCAAGGTGGAGGCAGCGGCAACCAGGGCTGCTTGATGAATCTGGCGTCGGGTGACGTTCATGGGGGGGTCCTTGATGTGTCGCAGGATCGGGGCCGCCCGCCAGGCCCCGTGTGTTGAGCGCGGGACGATCAGCGGGTGGTGAACGTCCAGCTGCGGTCGGCGGCCAGGGCGTTGCCGGCGAGGTCGGTCACGCGCGGTGCGCTGGCGCCGCCGCGGACGAGCACGCTGTAGGTGCTGAGCGTGGCCAGCGTGGGCGTGGGGTTGAGCGTGGCGGTGCGGCCCGTCGAGTTGAGCGTCACGACGGCGCTGACCAACGCTCCGCCCGCATCGCGCAGCTCGAAGGTGCTGCCGCTCACGGTGGCCGGGTCCACCGCTTCGTTGAAGGTCGCCGTGATGCTGGCGGTGCGCGAAACGCCCGTGGCCGCGTTGGTCGGTGAGGTGGACGAGACGGTCGGCGCCGTGGTTTCGACCGAGAAGCTCCACACACGGTCGGCGGCCAAGGCGTTGCCGGCCAGATCTTTCACGCGCGGGTCGGTGGCACCTCCGTGCACCCTGGCGGTGTAGGGCGTGCCAGCCAGCAGCAGATTGCCCGTCGGGTTGAGCGTGGCCACCCGGGTGGTGGCATCGAAGCTCACCGCAGCGTTCACCAGGGCCGTGCTCGCATCGCGCAACTCGAAGCTGCCCGTGCTGACGGTGGCCGCATCCATCGCCTCGCTGAAGGTGGCCGTGACGTTGGCCGTGGTGGCCACACCCGTGGCACCGGCGGCGGGCGAGATGGCGCTGACGGTGGGCGGCGTGGTGTCCGTCACCACCGACGCTGCGCTGGTGAACGACCAGCTCTGCGCCGTGGCCAAGGCGTTGCCGGCCAGATCACGCACCGCTGTGGACACGCTGGCGGTGTGCAGCGTTTGCGCGGTGAGCGCGGCGGCGGGCGTGAGCGTGGCCACGCGGGTGGTGGCGTTGTAGGCCACGGCCGCGTTCACCAGCGCATCGGCGGCGTCGCGCAGCGTGAAGCTGGCGGCGTTGACGGTGGTGGCGTCGAGCGCCTCGCTGAAGGTGGCCGTCACCGGGGTCGACACGCTGACCCCGGTGGCTGCGCTGGCCGGCGACACGCTGCTGAGCGTGGGCGGCGTGGTGTCGGCCGGCGCGGTGGTGCCGGTGTTGAACACCACGTCGACCCAGTAGTTCGAAGCGCGGTAGCTCGAGCTCGGGAACGTGGTGGTCGCGGCGTAGGCGTAGATGCCGTTGCTGCCGCTCACGCCGCTGCGCGGTGCGTGCAGCGGCACGCGGTCGACACCCGCCGCCGTGAAGTAGCCGGTGTCAGCGGCGTAGCGGCCCACGGGCGCCAGATACGACGCCACGTAGACCGTGTTGGCCGCCACGGCCACCGGTGTGGCGAAGTCCACCTGCTGCCAGCCCGAGGCCGTCTCGTTGGTGAAGGTGGCGCTGGCCAGGGCCACGCCGCCGTTCGTCCACAGCGTGCCCACATGGGTGCCGGTGTTGCCCGTGCCCTTGTAGAAGCGCAGTCCGGTGATGAAGCCGGCGGTGTCGGTGGTGAAGCGCACGCCCAGATTCACCGAGGCGGTGTCAGGGTCGCTGGCCAAGGCGGGCAGCGTGGACGCCGGCCAGATCGAGCAGGGGCACGTCGTGGTGACGGTCCCCACGCTCACGCCGGTGCCGGGGCCGGGCACTTCGATCAGACCGCTGTCGTCGGTGGCGCGCGTCTTGATGACCACCGAGCCGGCGGCCGTGGGCGTCCAGGTGTAGGTCCAGCTCGCGCGGCCGGTGGCCGCGCGCCAGGTGCTGCCGCCATCGACCGACACCTCGACGCCGCCCACCACGCCGCCGCTGTCGGCAGCGGTGCCGCTGATCGTGACGGCGCTGCCGGTGGCCAGCGTGGCCCCGTCCGCCGGCGACACCAGGGTGGAGCTCGGCGCGGTCGTGTCGGTGGACGCACTGGCTGCCACCAGGCCGGCCTGCAGC
>CAIVGK010000052.1 GCA_903905475.1 uncultured Burkholderiales bacterium
CCTTCATGTCCGCCGCGAACGCCACCTGCTGCGCGGACAATCGGCCACCGGGCCGTTTCAGTTCCACGAACCAGGTGCTACCGTCTGGCAGGCACACGATCCGGTCCGCGACGCCCCGGTGCGCGGGGGAGGTGAACTTCCACGTTTTGCCGCCCATCCGGGCCACCGCCCACATCAGATGCTGTTCGATCTCACGTTCAAGCATATTATCATCCGACAGTTGTTGACACAAGGATCCCGCGTCGGTATCGTACGCCTACACACAGTAAAGGAGACGACCATGCAGATCATCCTCACCGAAGCCGAGATTGAGCGCATCCTGCTCAACCACCTCAACGGCAACTACGACCTTTCGCTTAATCACATCCAGTGGGAACTGGGCGTTTCCTTCGTGCGCTCCGCGAAGTTCTCTCAGGTTGACGACAGTGCTTCACAGTAAGGTCGTAGGCGGTAGCACCGCCAAGCGCGTGATGAAGTGCCCGGCGTCAGTGGCGCTTGCCGCTGCCGCCCCGCCCCTGCCGACCAGCGACTACGCCCGCGAGGGCACGTTGCTTCACGAAATCATGGCGCAGGTCTACGGCGCGGGCAAAGAGCCGGAGGATCTCCTCGGCGTTAAGCTCGACGGCGTGGAGTTCACGCAGGAGTTGCTGGATGAAAAGATCCGCCCCGCGATTGAGTTGTTCGATTCCATCCAAGGCGAGATGGATATCTTGGTCGAGCGCCGTGTGGATTTCGGCGACGCTCTGCCTGGTGTCTTTGGGTCTTGCGACATACTCGGTCGCGTTGACAATCGGCTGTTTGTTGTCGATTGGAAGTTCGGCAGCGGCGTGGCCGTGACCGCCGAGGACAATCCGCAGTTGCTGTTTTACGCAGCCGCCGCGATCCGCAGCCTGCCGAAGTTCGTTGAGGGCGTCACCGAGGTCGAGCTGGTCATCATCCAGCCGCCTAAGATCACGCGCTGGATCACGACGATTGACCGGGTGCGATTCTTTGAGCGAGAGTTGCAGTTCGCCGTGCAGTTGTCGCAGCGCGAACAGCCCCCGATGGCCGCAGGCGACTGGTGCGGCTGGTGCCCTGCGAAGGCGTCCTGCCCCGCGCACACCGCCGTGGCTGAGCGTGCGATGCGCACCGCGCTGGACAAGGTGGACGTCGATCAGTTGTCCGAGTGGCTCACCAAGGCGGACATGCTGGACGATTGGCTCAAGGCGCTGCGAGCGCAGGCGTTTCAGGTAGCCGAGCATCGCCAGATCCCCGGCTGGAAGCTGGTGCCCAAGCGCGGCACGCGGCGCTGGGTGAACGAGGACGTCGTGGTGGACACGCTGTCGCGTGAGATGGCTTACGGCGAACTCTTTGAGACGTCGCTTCTGTCGCCTGCTCAGATGGAGAAGAAGCTGAAGAAGATTGGTCAAGTTTTGCCCGCCGACCTTTCGGTTAGTCTGTCGTCGGGCACGACGCTGGTCCCTGATTCCGACCCCAGGGAACCGGCGATGTTGATTGGGTCGTCACTGGTAAAGGCATTGGGTAAATTATGAGCAACATCGTAAAGTTCAGTCAGGCGGGTCTGCCCGCCGTGTCGTCGCTCTCGACGGCGCTGCGGACGCTGGAGCGGGACATCCCTGCGGCGGGTTCGGCCATCATCAAGATGGACAAGACCGGTCATTGGGTGTTCGGCGCGCAGCAGACGGAGGTGGAGGATGCGTCCAAGTGGGCGGTGAATCCGTTTTCGTTCACCCACGGCTACATCGCGTGGGGTGACGGTGAGGTGCTGGCCGAGCATGTTCTGCCTGTCACCGAGCCGCTGCCGCAGCTCGACGCGCCGCCTGCGGGCGCGAAGAAGGGCTGGGAGATGCAGGTGGGCTTCAGCATGAAGTGCCTGACCGGCGAGGATGCGGGGCTGGAGGTTCGCTTCAACTCGACGTCTGTCGGCGGCAAGCGCAGCGTGCAGGGGCTGGGCCTGGCGATTGCCACGCAGGTGGACGTCGATCAGAGCAAGCCTGTGGCGATTGTCCACCTCGGCAAGGACCACTACCAGCACAAGAGCTACGGGCGCATTTTCACGCCCGTGTTCGAGGTGCTGGAGTGGATGAGCCTGGACGGCCCGTCTGAGCCGGTTGAGGCTGCGGAGCCGACCCCGACTCGGCGTCGCCGGGTCTGACCCGAGGGGCGGGGTGCCTGCGGCCCCGCCTTTTTATTATGGAAGAATCACACCGCGAGATCCGCGCTCGTATGCGCGAACTAGTACGGATGATCGACGAACTGGAGAAAGACAACGACCGGCTGGAACAGCAAGTTGAGATTCTTCAGGCCAACATCCGGCACGGCGTACCTGTGATGAAGGGGTTGATCGTCGATGCACTGATGGCCCGCAAGCATTCGGTTGAATCCATCTCGGAATTTACGGGCATCCGCAAGCACACCGTGCGCCGCCGACTCTTTGAACTCTGGAAGCTCGGCGTGATCCGTAGGCGTGGCCCGTATCACATTGGAAAAGCAAACGCGATGTTCTTTTATGGGAGGAAACTGCGATGAACGACATGTGGGACTCATTGGAAAAGTATCAACACTACGCCGAGCGTCATGGGTTTGGTGATGCGTGGCGTCGCATGACGACGGAACGCACACCGGACGCGGCAGCGCTGGCGGATGCGACGTGGGTGACGTGGGCGGCGGATGCGGCGTGGGCGGCGGCGAACGCGGCGGCGGAGGCGGCGAGGGCTGCGGCGTGGGAGGCGGCGGAGGTGGCCGATGCGGCTGATGCGGCTGCGGCTGCGGCGGAGGCGAGGGTGATTAAGTACATCAACGAAGCAATCAAGCTGGAGGGCAACGAATGAACGACATGTGGGAAGCCCTGCGCGTGGCTGATGAACTGCAACGGCGTTTTCCAAAAAGTGGAAAAGAAGCCGCCCGCCTGCTGCGTGAGCAGCATGCTGAGATTGAGGAGTTGCGAGAGGCGAACGAAGCGTTTGGCAAGCGACAGGAATGGTGGAACGAAAAGATGTTTGACATGGAATTAGAGGTCGAGCAGTTGCGAAATGCGCTGTACTACATTTCTCTCGCCAGCCAGAACAGCATGAGCAGTAAGGAGGAGTGCGGACGTATTGCCCGCGCTGCATTGGAGGCGCCGCGATGACACGC
>CAIVGK010000053.1 GCA_903905475.1 uncultured Burkholderiales bacterium
CGGCTGGCGGATGTTGTATTTACGCGACTGGCCGCCGGATTCTTCTGTGTGCGGCGGCTCTCCGATATAATGGGCTTGGAGGTTCCAATGAAATTCGATTTCAAATCTTTACCAGCCGGCACCATGTTCTTTGACTGGAACGGCGTACCGGTAACTGTCTCTCCTGACTGGCGGTCTGCCACTGCTTGGGGTCCAGAACCCGAAGCGCGTAACCCTTCTGACGTCCGGGAAAAAGCGGACGAAGTCGACAAGGCTGAATTTGAACGGGTGTTCGAGGCGTTCGCAGCTCTGCCTTCATACGCACCGTAACCCTCACCATAGATCTTCTTCTGAAGGGCGATCATGTCGGCCTTCACTGGGCTGTTGCCCATCTCCCGCTCAAACGCATAAATCTCATGGCCCAAGTTCTTTGCGGCCAGCATCTCCGGCGTGCTGATCTGGATCTCAGCAACCGTGCCGTCGGGTAAAACCACGTTGGTCAAGATGTCCTGGTAGCCGGTGGGCAGCGGTTTGCCCTTCAGCGCAGCCCCTTCAGGATTGGTCAGATCGACCGCCAAGCGGTTTTTAATCCGATCGAAGGGGTAGACCCTGCCAATCTCGTTTATCGCGTCCTGGGCTTCTTTGAACGTGCTGACGACAATGGTGCCGCGCAGCAGATCCTTCATCTCGCCAGTCTTCCAGAAGTTTTCCATCACCAGTTTGGTGACGGCGCGGTAGGGCTTCTTGATGCCGGGCTTCTTGGCGTAGCCTCCGACCGTCTCTCCGATCCGGTCCAGGGTCGCGTCAAACTCAGCCTTGTTGCGGCGTGCTGCCTCGAACATAGGCTCGAGCAGCTGCTCTCCCTGGGCACGCTGCTTTTTTGTCAGCGGGTCCGGCGGCTCGGCTTTCTTGTACCGCTTGATCGCCGCCTCGGCTTTGGCCAGGGTCTCGGGCGTGAGCACGTCTTCAGGATTTAGCTGGGGCACACGCTCGCTGCGCTGAATGCCGGGCAGCAGCTGCTGCAACCCGCCGTCAAGCAGGAAGGCTTTGAACGCAGCTTTGCCGGTGATGACGGTGGGCTCGCCGTCTGCACCGGTAAAGGAGTAGGTGCAGGTCGTCATCGGTTTAAGCTCCCAGCTCTTGGTCGATCAGCAGCATACCGGCTTTGTCTTGGTCCACCAGCTGGATGCGGGACAGCAGGTCGCCGTACTCGCCGACGCTGGTGCGCTGGAACTCAATGAACTGCAGCAGGAATTGCTGCACCGCTGGGTCGCTTGCGGCCTTGGCGTACCACTTTTTGTAGTTGTTGTACAACTCCATCTCGGTATCGTAGGCCAACTCCATGGCGTCGCTCAAGCTCTTGATCGACTCGGTCATTGCCTCGATGGCAGGGACCTCGGCCACAGTGCCCACGTCGTTCTGAAAATTGGCGTGCAGTTGGTAGTGCTCCAGCTCGGTCGCGCTCTCGCGCAGGAAGAACTTCTGGACACCCAGGTAACCCAAGCGCTGGACCTGGTTGGCTAGATGTTTGTACAGGTTCGAGGCATACAGCTCGGAGTGGACGGCATCGTCCAGCAGGTTTTTCAGCTCGGCGGAAATAATCATTTTGGGCAGCATGGCGTTGGTCCTCATTTGCAGTTGATTTTAATCCGGCCGGAGTCTTCAAGCTCGACCAAGATGTCCAGGAAATTGTCTTGGATGAAGCGCACCTGGTCGGCGTCAGGCCGAGCGTTGAGCGCGGTCTCAGCACGGGCTTTGGTCAGGCCTCGACCATCAAGCCCCTCGAACACCGCTTCGGTAGCCTTGACGCGCTGGCTGGCCTGGACCGTCGGCTTACCAGGACGGGCCTGGCTTAGCTTTGTTTCGGAACGGTCCCCACCAGGAAGTTCTGTTCCTGGTTGGTTTGCATTGACCGGTAGCTGTCCAGTTGCTGCTGCAATGCTTTCACGAATGGAGCGTCCGCCCCAAGGCGTTTCTCCGCCCTGGCCAGCTCGTTCATCAGTTGTTCGGTTTGTGTAGGCATCTATGGCTCCTTGGTATTCCCCGGCGAATCGCGTGTCGACTTCGTAGTTAAACCGACCTGCAAACGACACGCCATCGAATTGGCGCAAAACAGCATCAGCGAAATCGCCAAGGGCATCAGCGCGGTCTTCAATGATACCCGCAAGCTGCTCATCCGTGGCGTTTTCCAGGCGAGGGTCAAGGCCGTATCGCGCCTCAAATTCGGGCATGTACAGCACTCGCATGCCCACGGGTTTGCCCATCGCACCGGCTTTTGCCTCGGCGGTGGGTCGGCCGTCGACGATCACGGTGTACCCGCCGATCTCAAAATAGCCGGGTCCAAACTCTGTTGTTTTTCCAACACGGATGCCCGCAATCCCGGCCATCATGCGGGCCGCTTCGGCCGCCTGGTTCATGTCGCGGAAATAAATCTCGACGCCAGGACGGTGCATTTGTGGGTCGAAAAGCTCGTTCGGTCGCAGCACCCGAGCCACGAATGCCGCGTCCTGGTTGGCTTGGTCTGCAGCGTCAAAGGTGGCAACGGCCAGCGGGCGCGGGTCAAATCCGGCACGGGTAATCGCTTCCAGGTCCAGGGCCCGCTCGGGCGCACCGTACCGGCCCTCGGTGGCGATGGACTTCAGGCCGATTACTGTGGCACCAGGATCGCCGGCAACGACCGCGTCGGCAATCTTTTGCGCCAGGTCGGCCATGGCAAAGTCAGTCGGAGGCGTGGGCTCGACGCCCTGTTCTGCGCCCTTTTGAATCGACAAACCAACGGTGAATCGGTCAACCGTGCGAGCAATCTTTCCCAGCTCTTGCAGCGCACCGGTGCGCAAATTTTGGCGAGCTTCGGTCGTCGGCTTCTTAAGCACCGCCTTGGCCTTGGCAAGCTGGCTCTCCAAGGCCTTGTACGCCTTGCCGGTTTTGGCTTTCTTTTTCGCAGCTTGAGCTGCGGCGTTTTCCAACCGGATGCCTTCCTTCTGCAGCTTGGTCAGCTTCTCGGCTTTGGGCGCAGTCTTGTCGGCGGCCATCCGCTGGGCATTGGCTTCCAGATTGGCGTTGGCTTTGGCGATCTCCGGAAGCGCGGCAAGCTCTTGCGTCAAGCGCTGGATGTCGAGCTCGGCTTGACCGCGTTGTTCTTTGGTGGAAGCCACTGAACTATCGGCCACCTTGCGCAACTCGTTGACGCGTTCACGGTCAGACACGCCGGCCAAGTCGGCTTCAAACTCAAACGAGCCGCCTTCGCCGGCAGCGGAAGTCCAGTTGCCCTTGGTCCAAACTTCTTTCTCGATGAACCACACCAGTGCCTGCAGGTCATCGTCATTGATTCGGCTAAGCACCGGATCTTGAGACAGCACGGGGTCGTTGCGGATGAGCTTAACCGCACGGCTGAATACGTCTTGGCCAAGGCCAAACTGCAGCGTGTTGCGGCCGCTTTCAAGCGCCTCACCCGTAACGCCGCTCTCGGCCATGCTTGGGATGCGCAACCCGCCCGCCAAGCGCTGGAGCATGCGGGCAGCCCAAACGTCAATGGTGGCACGCGAACGGAACCCAATCAGGTTGCCCGAAAAGTTGATGGCCTTGGGCGCAGTGCCGCCACGGCCAATGTCTGGGTCGGCGTTCTTGACGACGCGCCACAAATCGACCATTGCGCGGGCGACGTTAAACCCGTTGAAACCAAACTTTTTGCCGTTGGCCTTAACCGGCAGCAGCTCGTCCGGGAAGTTGCGAGCGGCGCGAACTTGCTGCTGCTGCTCCTGAAATTCCGGCGACCGTTTGATGTCGGCTTTGGTCATCCCGGCTTTGAGCATCTTGTCAAAGACTGCACGGAACTGGGTCTCGGCCTGGTCAAGGTTGTCGAAGTACGCGATCCACTGGGGCAACAGTTTGTCGAACGCGCCGGTGGTGGCCAGGCGGAGGGCTTCGACAGAGTTGTCCCAGTTGGTGCGCACCGGAGTGTTGGGGCTGGTCGCGCCCAGCAAGTCAGCGAAAAGGTCACCCAGGCCGCCAAACTCTTGCCGCAGGCGGGTGCGCATCTCTTTGTACCAGCCGGACTGCGCAATGATGTTTTTTGCCGCCACGTCTCCGTTTTGCGCCCGAGCAAACACCCCGAGCACTTCGCGCAGCATGGCTTGTGCCAAATTGGCGACCTTGGATTCATACTCCGGCGTGTTTGACTCCAGCGCTTTACCGTTGACGCCGGCGTTGAAAGCGTAAGGGATGGCCTGGTACTGCAGCTCGCCTTTGCCGGTGTCCTCGTCGATCTTGACGCCGGTGAGCGTCAGTTGTGCCCAGCCCGCATCGGCCGGGTGCGCGGCTTTGTGGTCACGCACCATCTGCTCGACCTCAGAGATCGGCAAATTCATTTTTTGAGCAGCTTGCCGAATGATTGCTTTTTCCTCGGCGTTTACCGTGGTTCGGTCAGCAGTGGCCCGTTCGTTTCGCGCAACATTTAAAACGTGCGTGTCGACCTGGCCGACCCTGCCTTGTTGCTGCCGCTCGGGGCCGTCGATGCGTTCGCTAAATTGGATGCCACTGCCGATCCGCTTGAGCTCGGCGTTGGCTGCCTCACGCTGGTCGGCCGGAATCTCCAGGTTGCCCATGCGCACGCGCGCACCGGGGATCTTGGTGGTGTCGATCTCGGCGGCCTCGCGTGATAGCAGGCCCTTGCGCAGGGTTGTGGGTTCGGCAGCGGCCGGAGCTGGGGCGGAGGGCACAGCGCCCAAGGCCCGCACGGGCACGGCTTTGTGCTTGGGTCCAAGCAGCACGACGGCGGCCTGGTTGTTGCCGAAGGGCGCGATGTAGCCGTCAAACCCGGCGTTGAGCACGGCCGACTCAAACGCGTTGATGTTGGCCTGGGGCTCGATCAGCCGGGTCTTGGGGTCGTAGATGTTGTTGAGCCGAGCCTCGTGGGCCTGGCCGCCGACGCCGGCTTCAGGACGAACGCCCGAGCCCTGGTCGACGTAGAAGTAAACACGTTGGCGCAGGCGGGGGTCTGGGCTTTCGTCCAGGCGGGTGCGCTCGGCGCCCTTGAGACCCCGGCCGTAGAAGCCGCCGCTTAGCGTTTGCCGCTGCTGGGTGGAGTAGTGCCGCCCGACGACGGAGACTGCGCCTTCGCGGCCGGTGCCGTAGCTGGGGGCTTGATCGCTCCCATCTGCACCAAGCTCTTGTCCAATTCCTGCTGGAGTTTGGATTCGTTCTGCACGTTGAACCCCTTTCAGTTGCGTTGGTTTAAGGCCCTGGGCCTTCATGGCGTCGGCGTAAGCTGTGCTCAGCAGGTCGCGGGCTTTGGCCACGTCGGTGACGTAGCGATCCAGGAAGTCTTGGCCATACTCACGGTCGGTGCCGGCCAGGAAAGTGTTCAACTTATCCAGGATAACGCGAGCCACTTCTGCGAAGTCGCCGTCGCCCATCTTAGCACGCAAATCCTGCCAAAAGTCGGGTCTCTCGCTGATTGCCTGGGCCATGTACGCTGGGATCTCGTTGTCCAGCAGCGCGGTGTTGTTGATGTCGATGCGCCGCCTGGCTGCAAATTCGGCCAGGTAGTTGTCGTTGAACAGCGCGCGCATGCCCGCGTCCAGCTTGGTCTTGATCGGCTCAGGCAGCAGGTGGGTGATCTCGTGCACGGCCACGCCGAGCACGGGTGCGTCAGCGTCCGAGGCAAGGTAGACGTCTTTGGGGTTGACGCTGGGGACAACAAAGCCGTTGGGCAGCTGGCCGGGTGCAGACTTGATGAACGTCACGGTGTTGCCCATGACGCGGCCCAAGGCACTGGCGGCTTGTTGTGCTTCAGTCAGGGGCTCGGTGTACGGCTCGGCGGCAATGCCAGTCTCGGCCTCGAATTGCTTCAAGGTCTTGCCCATGTTGCGGGCAGTTGCCGTTTTGGCCAGCTTCAGGGGCTGGGGGAGGCCAACAGCTTGAGCACCTGCTGTTGTGTCGAGGGCTCCAGGCTGCTGAAGTTCGGGAGCTGGCTGCTGCGCCAGCTCAGGTGTCCCAGGCGTGACTCCACCGAGCGCCGGTATTGTTCCACCTTGCGCCATTGGTCGACCCACTGCTGGGCTTGGTTGTCCTGGGAGTTCTGCATCGGCTGCCATTGTAGGCGCGGCCGGTGCGGCCAGTGTTGTTTCTGCGCCACGGGCTTGCAGCTCCACGGCTGCGCTGCGCCGGGTGATCGCAGGGACGGCCTCGTCGGCTGCAATGGTTGTCAGCTGGTCGTCAGTAAGCTGGGCGGCAGGTACGCCTTGAATGCGCTGTGGGCGAGGGGGGCTCAAGCCCGACGTCTGGCCCACCACGCGGTTCAGCAAGGTTTCGTCAGTGGCGCGTTCAGCCAAACGAGGCAAGGCGGGGGTCTCGATTGTCGGCGCGGTGGCCATACC
>CAIVGK010000054.1 GCA_903905475.1 uncultured Burkholderiales bacterium
GCCGTCGGTGAATCACACCTTCGGCTGGGGCAGCATTGCCCGCCTGGGGCTGGTGCAGGCCTGTCTGGGCGCTGTCGTGGTGCTGACCACCTCCACGCTCAACCGCGTGATGGTGGTTGAGTTGGCATTGCCTGCCTTGCTGCCGGGTGCGCTGGTCGCGCTGCATTACCTGATTCAGGTGGTGCGCCCGCGCATGGGCCACGGCTCCGACGTCGGTGGGCGCCGCACACCCTGGATGATCGGCGGCATGGCCGCGCTGGCGGTCGGTGGAGTGACCGCGGCCGCGGCCACCGTGTGGATGGCATCGCAGCCGGCCGCTGGCATCGCGCTGGCCGTGGTGGGTTTTTCGCTCATCGGTCTGGGCGTCAGCGCCTGTGGCACCTCGCTGCTGGTGCTGCTGGCCAAACGCGTGCCCGAGACGCGTCGCGCCGCCGCCGCGACCATCGTCTGGATGATGATGATCGCGGGCTTCGCCGTCACCGCGGGTGTGGCCGGCAAGTTGCTCGACCCCTACTCGCCGCAGCGGCTGCTGGCTGTCACGGCGGGCGTGTCGGCCATCGCGTTCGTGGTGACGCTGCTGGCGCTGTGGGGCCTGGAGCGCGCTGTCGATGTCGATGCGGCCACGGCGCCGAACGCCGATTCGGGTGCCTCGGCGCTGCCGTTCAAACAAGCGCTCGCACAGGCTTGGCAAGACGCCGCTGCGCGCCGGTTCACCCTCTTCGTGTTCGTGTCGATGCTGGCCTACAGCTCGCAGGACTTGATCCTCGAACCCTTCGCCGGCTCGGTGTTCGGCTACACGCCGGGTCAATCGACGCAGCTGTCGGGCGTGCAGCACGGCGGTGTGCTGCTGGGCATGCTGCTGGTGGCGGTGGCTGGCAGCGGCGTGCTCGGCCGCCTGATGGTGCGTCTGGGGATGCGTCAGGGATCAGACCGCATCACCTCACTGCGCACCTGGACGGTGGGCGGCTGCCTCGCCTCGGCGCTGGCCCTGGCGGGGCTGGTGATGGCCGGCCTGCTTGGCGGGGGCTGGCCGTTGGCGGCCACCGTGTTCCTGATGGGCGCGGCCAACGGTGCGTTTTCGATCGCGGCCATCGGTTCAATGATGACCCTGGCGGGCCAGGGTCAAACCTCGCGCGAGGGCATCCGCATGGGTTTGTGGGGCGCTGCGCAGGCCGTTGCATTTGGGCTGGGCGGCATCGTGGGCACGGGTGCGAGCGACTTGGCGCGCTGGCTGATCGGAGCCACCGGGCCGGCCTATGCCGCGGTGTTCGCCTTCGAGGCAGTGCTCTTCTTGGTGGCCGCCTGGCTGGCCTGCAGCATCGGCGCAGTGCGCGAAGCCGCTGCGGAAGTTTCCGAGATTGATCGATCGAGTCAGCCCGGTGCGCCGGCGCTGTCTGTCCAGTGAAGAGCCATGAGAAATCCCCAGGTCGGTGACCGACGCGTCGCCATGAAATCAAGGTGAGTGCCATGAATTCCAACGAGACTTTTGATGTCGTGATCGTCGGCGGTGGACCCGCTGGAGCCACTGCCGCCCACGATCTGGCGCGACAGGGCCGCTCGGTGCTGCTGCTCGACCGGGCGGGGCGCATCAAGCCTTGCGGTGGTGCCATCCCGCCGCGCCTGATCAAGGACTTCGACATCCCCGACGAACTTCTGGTGGCCAAGGCGCGCTCGGCACGCATGATTTCGCCCAAGGACAAGCGCGTCGACATCCCGATCGAAAACGGCTTCGTCGGCATGGTCGATCGCGATGTCTTTGATGAGTGGTTGCGTGAGCGCGCTGCTGCGGCCGGTGCCGTGCGTCGCGCGGGCACCTTTGAAAAACTCACCCGCGATGACGACGGCGTGAGCGTTGTGCACTACCTCGACCGCACCGGGCGCAGCCGCCGCGGTGCCAACGAGGTCAGCACGAGCGAAGGCCAACTGGTGGGCGTGCGCGCTCGCGCCGTGATCGGCGCCGACGGCGCACGTTCCAAGGTCGCCGAGCAGGCCGTGCCTGGGGCCAAGGACACCGAGTATGTGTTCGCGTATCACGAGATCGTGCGCGCACCTGAAGTCAAGCCCGCCGACTACGACGGCACGCGTTGCGATGTGTACTACCGCGGCACCGTGTCGCCTGACTTTTACGGGTGGGTATTCCCGCACGGCGACACGCTGAGCATCGGAACCGGCAGCGCCGACAAGGGCTTCTCGCTGCGTGGCGCGGTGGGCAGCCTGCGCGAGGCCGCAGGTCTGGGTCATACCGAAACCTTGCGCCGCGAGGGTGCGCCGCTGCCCATGAAACCGCTGCGCTGCTGGGACAACGGCCGCGATGTGGTGCTGGCCGGCGACGCCGCTGGCGTGGTGGCACCCGCGTCGGGCGAGGGCATCTATTACGCGATGGCCGGCGGGCGTCTGGCGGCCGAGTCGGTGGAAGCACTGCTGCTCACAGGCAACGTCAAGTCACTGGCACTGGCACGCAAGCGCTTCATGAAAGCCCACGGCACAGTGTTCCGCGTGCTCGGGATCATGCAGTGGTTCTGGTACGCCACCGACAAGCGGCGCGAGAGCTTCGTCAAGATCTGCGAAGACAAGGACGTGCAGCAACTGACCTTCGAGTCCTACATGAACAAGGAGCTCGCGCGCAAGAAGCCCATGGCCCACGTGCGCATTTTCCTCAAGGACATGGCGCACCTGATGGGCTTCGCGCGCGCCTGATGACCTGGGCCGAGTGGCTGACGCCCGAGCGGCTCATCACGCTGGTGATTTCGGTCACGCTGCTCGAGGGGCTGGGCCTGTGGGCCTATCGCCGTCGCACCGGCAAGGGCGTGGCCGGCCGTGAGTTCATCGCCAACTGGGTCTCAGGCCTGTGTCTGATGCTGGCCTTGCTGAGCGCGGTGCGCGGCTCGTGGTGGGGGTGGGTGTCGATGTGGCTGCTGGCGTCGGGTTTGGCGCACTGGAGCGACGTGTGGCGGCGCTGGCAGCGCTGAGCCGACCGATCTTCCACAGCACCGGAAATGAAAAAGCCGGTGCGCGAAATGCACACCGGCTTTGCACGGCGGACACCGATGCGGTGCCCGGCCGTCGATCTTGCCGCGAAGGTCAGGCCGCCTTCGGCGCGTAGGCGCTGCACCAGCCCTTGCCAGCCACTTGCTTGCCGGCGAACAGTGGGCAGCCGCCCGCTGCGTCAGCCGCCTTGCCCTGGAACAAGGCGCAGTTGCCACAAATTTGAGTGGCCTTGTGAGCCGGGTACTTCTTGGCGTCGACCTTGGTTGCGTCGGCCTTGTAGCCCAGCGCCACGGCTTGGGCGTCGGTCTCTGCGACCATGACCGCCGCCATGACTTGCGATGCTGCGGTGAGGGCGCCACCTGCCACCACGACCTGCATCATGAAAGTACGACGATTGCTGTTGCTCATGTGGGGAATCTCCGTTGTTGGGGTACTTCAATAACGTCCGATGACGACATCGGATGACAAATTCTGCACGAAGCCGACATGGTGGTGTGTCTGGGTTGGCTCGGATTCGTTCCCGCGCAGCGACTCGGGCCTTGGCGCGGGTTACTCCGGCCCGGCTGAAAACCCCTCGCTTCTAGAATCTTTGCTGCACCTGCACATTTTTGAACTGGAACTTTTCCGATGCCTTCCACCCGACGCACGACCGCAAAATCCAAGGCTCCGCGTTCGGAAGACGAGCCACAGCCTCAAGCGCAGCCGCAAGCTGAAGCCCATCCTGATGGCATCCGGGTTCTCAAGAAATACCCCAATCGCCGGCTGTACGACACGACGGCCAGCAGCTACATCACGCTGACCGATGTGAAGAAGATGGTGCTGTCGGGGCAGGGTTTCGTGGTTCGCGACGCCAAGACCTCCGAAGACCTCACGCGCAGCATCTTGCTGCAGATCATCCTGGAAGAAGAAACCGGCGGCGTGCCGATGTTCTCGAGCCAGATGCTCGCGCAGATCATTCGTTTCTACGGGCACGCCATGCAGGGCATGATGGGCTCGTACCTCGAAAAGAACCTGCAGACCTTCACCGACATCCAGGCCCGACTGGCCGAGCCGTCACTCGGCCTGTACGACGCGCCGGTCCCCACGCCCGAGGTCTGGGGACAGTTCCTCAACGGGCAGGCTCCGGCCGTTCAGGGGCTGATGGGCACCTACCTCGAACAGTCGAAAACCATGTTCGCGCAGATGCAGGAACAAATGGCCAAGCAGGCTGAAACCCTGTTCCCGGGCATGCCCGGTTTCATGCCGCCCACCCGCTGAAGCCCGTTCTCATTCGGCCCCCGCGGGGGTTTGGGCGAAAATGCGCGGATGACCATTGATGCCTCCACCGCGGTTGTTGACACCGCCACCTCAGGCACGCCGAAGATCGGGTTCGTGTCACTCGGCTGCCCCAAGGCATTGACCGACTCCGAACTGATCCTCACGCAGCTGCGTGCCGAGGGTTACGACACTTCCAAGACCTACGCCGGTGCCGATCTGGTGATCGTCAACACCTGCGGCTTCATCGACGACGCGGTGAAGGAAAGCCTCGACACCATCGGCGAGGCGCTGGCCGCCAACGGCAAGGTGATCGTCACCGGTTGTCTGGGTGCCCGGGCGGCGGAAGGCGGGGGCAACCTGGTGCGCCAGATGCACCCGAGCGTGCTGGCCGTCACCGGACCGCACGCCACCCAGGAGGTGATGGACGCGGTGCACCTGCACGTGCCCAAGCCGCACGACCCTTTCATCGACCTGGTGCCCGCACCGGCCGCAGGCATCGGCGTCAAGCTCACGCCGCGCCACTACGCGTACCTCAAGATCAGCGAGGGCTGCAACCACCGCTGCACGTTTTGCATCATCCCGAGCATGCGCGGCGATCTGGTCTCGCGGCCGATTGGCGATGTGCTGGGCGAGGCGCAGCGGCTGTTCGAGTCCGGGGTCAAGGAACTGCTGGTCATCAGCCAGGACACCAGCGCCTACGGCGTGGACGTGAAGTACCGCACCGGCTTCTTCGATGGCAAGCCGGTCAAGACGCGCATGTTCGATCTGTGCGCCAAGCTGGGTGAGTTGGCCGCTGTCCACGGCGCCTGGGTGCGCTTGCACTACGTGTACCCGTATCCGCATGTCGACGAGGTGCTGCCACTGATGGCCGAGGGCTTGGTGCTGCCTTACCTCGACGTGCCGCTGCAGCACTCGCACCCCGATGTGCTCAAGCGCATGAAGCGGCCCGCCAGCGGCGAGCGCAATCTCGAGCGCATCCAGCGCTGGCGCGAGGCCTGCCCCGAGATCGTCATTCGCA
>CAIVGK010000055.1 GCA_903905475.1 uncultured Burkholderiales bacterium
TCACCCAGGCGATGCCGGCTCGGTACTGCATTTCCACCACCAGCCGGTACTTGTTGCCGCCAATGTTGAACACCACGCGGTTGTTGCCGCAGATGCTGGCGCTGGCGTACTGGTCCTTGACATCCTGCGGTGAGGCCCAAGTCGCCTTGACGGCTTCGTCGTACCAGCTGTGCAGCAGACCGCGCGCATCACCGCAGCCGGGTCGGTCCCAAAACTTCTTCAGACCGCTCTTGGCGATGACCCTCATTGAGCCAGCTTCTCCCATTTTGGGAGTGAGATCAAGCGCAGTTACATGGCTCGTCGCGCAAACTCGGCGCAATGCGCCAACCCGCTACGGCGTGTCCGGCTTACCAACTGCCTACCAAATTCAGGAAAACCGAGTAATTTGCTGTGCAGCAAATATCGCCCTTCATTCCCACTCAATCGTCGCCGGCGGCTTGCTCGACACGTCGTACGCCACGCGGTTGATGCCGCGCACCTCGTTGATGATGCGGCTCGAGACCTTCTTGAGCAGGCTGTAGGGCAGCTCGGCCCAGTCGGCGGTCATGAAGTCGCTGGTTTGCACGGCGCGCAGCGCCACCACGTACTCGTAGGTGCGGCCGTCGCCCATGACGCCCACGCTCTTGACGGGCAGGAAGACGGCGAAGGCCTGGCTGGTGAGTTCGTACCAGGTCTTGCCGGTGGCTTCGTCGCGGGTGTTGCGCAGCTCTTCGATGAAGATGGCGTCGGCGCGGCGCAGCAAATCGGCGTAGTCCTTTTTGACCTCGCCGAGGATGCGCACGCCCAGGCCCGGGCCGGGGAACGGGTGGCGGTAGACCATGTCGGGCGGCAGGCCGAGCGCCACGCCGAGTTCGCGCACCTCATCCTTGAACAGCTCGCGCAGCGGCTCGAGCAGCTTGAGCCCCAGCGTCTTGGGCAGGCCGCCCACGTTGTGGTGGCTCTTGATGGTGGTGGACTTCTTGCTGCCGCCGCTTTCGATCACGTCGGGGTAGATCGTGCCTTGAGCCAGCCACTTGGCTGAGGCCAGTTTCTTGGCTTCGGCCTGGAACACCTCGACGAACTCGCGGCCGATGATCTTGCGCTTGGCTTCGGGGTCGGTCACGCCTTCGAGGTGGCCGAGGAACTGCGCGCTGGCGTCCACGTGCACGACGCGGGCGTGCAGGCGGCCGGCAAACATCTCCATGACCATCGCGCCTTCGTTGAGCCGCAGCAAGCCGTGGTCGACGAACACGCACACCAGCTGATCGCCGATCGCGCGGTGGATCAGCGCGGCAGCCACGCTTGAATCGACGCCGCCGCTCAAACCCAGGATGACCTCGTCGCTGCCCACCTGCTCGCGGATGCGCGCCACGGCTTCGGAGATGTAGTCGCCCATCACCCAGTCGGCTTTGGCTTGCGCGATGTCGAGCACGAAGCGCTCGAGCAGCGCCCTGCCCTGCACGGTGTGCGTGACCTCGGGGTGGAACTGCACCGCGTAGTAGCCGCGCGACTCGTCGGCGATGCCGGCGATCGGGCAGCTCGGCGTGCTGGCCATCAGTTTGAAGCCGGGCGGCAGCTGCGTGACCTTGTCGCCGTGGCTCATCCAGACCTTGAGCATGCCGTGGCCTCCGGGCGTGCTGAAGTCCTCGATGCCGTCGAGCAGCTTGGTGTGGCCGTGCGCGCGAACCTCGGCGTAGCCGAACTCGCGGTGCGCGCTGGCTTCGACCTGGCCGCCTTGCTGCACCACCATGGCGAACATGCCGTAGCAAATGCCCAGCACCGGCACGCCCAGATCCCACACCGCCTGCGGCGCGCGCAGGTCGTGGTCTTCGTAGGTGCTGGCGTGGCTGCCGCTGAGGATGATCCCCTTGGGCGCGAACTGGCGGATGAACTCGTCGCTGACGTCGCTGGGGTGGATCTCGCAAAACACATGCGCCTCGCGCACGCGCCGGGCGATCAGCTGCGTGACCTGGGAGCCGAAATCGAGAATGAGGATCTTGTCGTGCATCGCAGGCTCGGGGAAATCGGTGGAGTGATCGGGCGGGGGTACGGCGTCAGGCCGCCGGGGACTGCGCCGCGCTCAGCGACGCCAGCCGCCGCTCGCGGCGAAAGTGGCGTGTGGCCACCAGCATCGACAGCAGCTGAACGGCCGCGCAAAAGTAGAACGGTGCGCCGATGCGCCAGTCGCCGGGTTGAAAGTGCGACACCGCGCCCATCAGCGGCGCACCCAGCACGGGGCCGACCACCGCCATCAGGCTGGTGAGCGAGGCCACCGAGCCCATGGTCTGGCCCTGCGAGCTGGCATCGGCGGCGTTCGAGACGATGCTTTGCATCGCTGCGGTGACGGTGAAGCCCAGCAGGTTGAGCGCGATGATCAGGTACATCACCCAGCCGGCTGGCGCCAGACCCCAGGCCAGGTAGCCCAGCGTGCTCGACACCAGGCCGATGATCGCGAGCTTCTTGGCCTCAAAGCGCTTGAGCAAGCGGCCCAGCAAGACACCTTGCACCAGCGCGGCGGCCAGGCCCACGGCAAACATCGACCAGCCGTTCTCGGTGGGGCCCCAGCCGAACTTGAACGTCGTGTAGAGCACCCACACGGTGTACATGACGAACTGCGCGAGGTTGCTCAGCGCGATCACCACCACCAGCGAGCCCACGCCGTCCAGACGCCCGAGCTTCTTCAGCGAGGCGATCGGGTTGGCTGAACTCCAGGTGACCGCGCGGCGCTTGTCCACCGGCAACGACTCGGGCAGCACGAAATAGCCGTAAAGCAGGTTCAGCAACGCCAGCGAACCCGCCATGAAGAACGGCAGGTGCAAGTCGATGCCGCCGAGCAGCCCGCCCATCACCGGCCCGATGATGAAACCCAGCCCGAACATCGCACCCAGCATGCCGAAGCGCTTGGCACGCTCTTCAGGCGCACTGATGTCAGCCACGTAGGCATTGGCCACTGCCGCGTTGGCTTGCATGAGGCCGCCCATCAGGCGCACGGCGATCAGCACCCACAGCTGCGTGGCCAGCGCGGTGGCGAAAAAGTTGAGTGCCAGCCCGCAAAACCCCAGCAGCAGCACCGGACGGCGCCCATACCGATCGGACAAGCCGCCCAGAATCGGCGCCCCGAAAAAGTTGGCCGCGCTGTAGGCAAAGGCCACCACGCCGTACCACAGTGCCTGCTCGGTGGGGTTGGTCGTGAAGTTGCCAATCAGCAGCGGCAGCACCGGCACGATCAGGCCGATCGACACCATGTCGATCAGCACGGTGATCATGATGAAGCGCATGGCTGCCGTGCGGGCGGGCGCGGGCGATGCCGCGGCGCTCGGGGCTGGCGTTGGGTCGGGACGGTCGGGAGTCGGCATCTGGTTGTTGTCGGGCCACGGTGGATGGCCACGGTTATGTGCCGCGGGGCGCAGCCTCACTCCATGCGGTAGTTCGGCGCTTCCTTGGTGATCTGCACGTCGTGCACATGGCTTTCGCGGATGCCGGCGCTGGTGATCTCGACGAACTCGGCTTCGCTGCGCATGGCTTCAATGGAACCGCAGCCGCAGTAGCCCATCGACGCGCGGATGCCGCCAGCCATCTGGAACACGATGCTGACCATCGAGCCCTTGTAGGGCACGCGGCCTTCGATGCCCTCAGGCACCAGCTTGTCGGCGTTCGGGTTGCCGCCGGTGGTTTCCTGGAAGTAGCGGTCGGCGCTGCCTTGCTGCATCGCGCCAATCGAACCCATGCCGCGGTAGCTCTTGTAGCTGCGGCCCTGGAACAGCACGATCTCGCCGGGGGCTTCTTCGGTGCCCGCGAACACGCCGCCCATCATGACGGTGTGAGCGCCAGCGGCAATCGCCTTGGCGACGTCGCCCGAATAGCGGATGCCACCGTCGGCAATCAGCGGCACGCCGGTGCCGGCCAGCGCCCTGGCGACGTTGTCAATGGCCGTGATCTGCGGCACGCCCACACCGGCCACGATGCGCGTGGTGCAGATCGACCCGGGACCGATGCCGACCTTGACGCCATCGGCGCCCGCCTCGACCAGTGCCAGTGCCGCCGCGCCGGTGGCGATGTTGCCGCCGATCACATCGATCTGCGGGAAGTTCTGCTTGACCCAGCGCACGCGCTCGATCACGCCGGCGCTGTGGCCGTGCGCGGTGTCGACCACGATGGCATCAACGCCCGCGCGCACCAGCGCTTCGACGCGCTCTTCGGTGCCTTCGCCCACACCGACGGCAGCGCCCACGCGCAACTTGCCCTGCGCATCGCGAGCGGCATCGGGGAAGCTGGTTTGCTTGGTGATGTCCTTGACGGTCATCAGGCCGCGCAGCTCGCCGGCGTCGTTGATCACCAGCACGCGCTCGAGCTTGTGCTTGTGCATGAGCGCCTTGCCGTCTTCGAGCGTGGCGCGTTCGTTGACCGTCACGAGCCGCTCACGCGGGGTCATGATCTCGCGCACTGGCGCATCGAGGCGGGTTTCGAATCGCAGATCGCGGTTGGTCACGATGCCGACCACACGCTCGCCTTCAAGTACCGGGAAGCCCGACACGCCGTGCTGGCGCGACAACTCCATGACGGCGCGCACGGGGGTGTCGGGCGTGATGGTGATGGGGTCTCGCAAGACGCCCGACTCATAGCGCTTGACAAGCGCCACCTCGGCGGCTTGCTGCCGGGCGGTGAGGTTCTTGTGGACGATGCCGATGCCGCCTTCCTGGGCAATGGCAATGGCCAGCCGCGCCTCAGTCACCGTGTCCATCGCGGCGGACACGAGGGGCAGGTTCAACTGGATGTTGCGGGAAAGTCGTGTGGCAAGACTGGTGTCGCGTGGCAACACCTGGGAGAACGCTGGCACCAACAACACATCGTCGAAGGTGAGCGCTTTACCAAGAAGGCGCATGGATTTGGCTCCTGACGCAAAACGAAATTATAGGGAGGCCGGCACGCCAGCCCACTGGCCCGCGTGCATTCATGCGACTGCGGGCAGATCACCGGCTTACACTTTCTTCAGTTTCAAACGAGGGGCCGTTCATCCATGCGTGCAGGGCTTGTCAGTGGGTTGATCGTCGTGTTGCTGGCCGGCCTGTGCGCCCCCGTCTCGGCGCAATGGAAGTGGCGCGACGCCAAGGGGCAAACCCAGTACAGCGACCTGCCGCCGCCTCAGGGCGTGGCGGAGTCCAGCATCCTGGCTCGCCCGGCCTCGGCCAAGGCCCGGTCTGCGGCATCGGCCGCGTCATCTGCGGAAGCGGCCTCCGCCGCGGCAGCGCCGCTGCTGCTGCCCGCCGCCAAGACGGTCGACCCCGAGCTGGAAGAAAAGCTGCGCAAGGAGCAGCAGGCCAAGGCCGACAAGGCAAAGCTCGAAGAGCAGAAGGTGGCAGCGCAAAAGGCAGACAGTTGCAGCCGCGCGCGCAGCCAGATGCGCGGGCTGGACGAAGGCTTTCGGATCGCTCGGATCAACGCCCAAGGCGAGCGTGAAGTGCTCGACGACAAGGGCCGCGCCGACGAGACCCGTCGCGTGAAAGCCATCATCGCGTCCGACTGCAAATAACAGCGGCGCGAGCACGGCGGCTCATCGCCCGGGGGCCGAATCGCTCAGCGTTTGGGCGTTCTCTGGCTGAGGTGTCGAGCGCGGCGGGCGTCCATCGGATCGATCAGCAAGCCGCGATAGATCTCGACCCGGTCCCCGTCCCGCAGCACGTGATCGAATGGGCGCAACTGGCCCCACACGCCGACCTTCAGCGGGTTGGCGCCGTCGGCTTCAGCGGGCGTGGCCAGACCACTTCGGGCAATCGCCTCGCGAACCGTCGCTCCGGACTCCAGCACCAACTGCCGGCACACCACCTGGCCCGTGGCCGGGCTGCACGCGACTTCCACGTGCAGCGGTGCAGACTCAGCGCTCGCCATAGACCTGAGCGGCGCGCTTGACGAACGAATCGACGAAGGTGTTGGCGATGCGGTCGAACACCGGGCTGATCACCACCTCGAGCGCCCGGCTCGAAAACGCGTAGCGCAGTTCGAACTCGATCTTGCAGGCGTTGGGTTCGGCGCCCAGGGGTTCGAACTTCCAGTGGCCATCGAGCACCGAGAACGGTCCGTCGATCAGACGCAGCCGGACCTCTCGGTCGGCCACATGTTCGTTGCATGTCGTGAAGGCATGGCGGATGCCGGAAAAGCCCAGATGCAAACGCGCCTTCATGGTGCTGTCGGTGTGCTCGAGCACCTCGGCACGCTCGCACCACGGCAGGAACTTCGGGTAGTCGGCCACGCCAGTCACGAGTGCATACATCTCGTGCGGGGAGTACCACAACAGCACTGACTTCTTGACCTGCTTCATACAATGCGTCGATTGTATTGACGCGCCCTGAGCGCGAACTCCCCATGCCCATCGCCGAGAACCGACGTGCCCGGTTCGACTATCACATCGAAGAGCGATACGAAGCCGGCGTGATGCTGCAAGGCTGGGAGATCAAGGCCATCCGCGCCGGCCAGGTTCAGCTGACCGACGGCTACGTGGTGATCCGCGACGGCGAGCTTTACCTGATCGGCTGCCGCATCAACGCGCTGGGCAGCGCCTCCACCCATGTCAGCCCCGAAGCCGACCGCACCAAGAAGTTGCTGCTGCACAAGGAAGAGATCAAGCGCTTGGTGGGCAAGGTCGAGCAAAAGGGCTACACGCTCGTGCCGATGGACCTCCACTACAAGGAAGGCCTCGTCAAGATCGAAATCGCGCTGGCCAAGGGCAAGGCCGAACACGACAAGCGCAACACCGAAAAAGAACGCGACTGGGACCGGGAAAAAGGACGGCTGATGAGACACAAAGTCTCATCAAAGGCGTAGCCAGCGTCGCGCAGCGATGCGCCGGACTTTTCGGCAAAAGGGTCGGTTGATGAGACACAAAGTCTCATCAAAAGCGTAGCGATGCGTCGCGTAGCGAGGCACCGAGCCTTTCGGTAAAAAGGACGGTTGATGAGACACAAAGTCTCATCAAAGGCGTAGCCAGCGTCGCGCAGCGATGCGCCGGACTTTTTTGGAACTCAGTCGATCGCTGTCCTGCGGCCCCAACGCCACCCGGCGGATCGGCAGCGCGTGATCCAGCGCATCACGGGCGCCTCAGCGACGTGGTGGAACAAGGCGCCCACCGCCACGCTGCAGGACCAGGCCAGCAACATCCCGGCGGCCTGCGGCCAAGGCTGGGATGGCACGAACTCGGTGAACGCGGCGTTGACCACCAGGCACACCGGGAAGTGCAGCAAAAAGACGGCATAGCTGATGCGGCTGAGGTAGTGCAGCACGCCGAGCACCCGCCCGCTTCGGGCCGTGGCCGACACAGAAAAGCTGGTGCGAGTTCGCTGCCACAACCACAGGATGGCCGCCAGCGCGGCCGCCAGTGCCAGCCGTTCGCGCCACTCCAGCCACAGACCCAGCAGCACGCTGGCCATCGCCAGCCCAAAGGCCACACGCGCGAAACGGCCGACCCGAGCCCACGCCGCCAGAGCCCCCAGACCATGGGCAGCGAAGAAATACGGCGCGCTGATGTCCCATTGGGCATCGCGATTGACTTGCAGCGCTGACCACGCCACCGCGCACATCACACCCAGCGGCAAGGCCCGACGGGCGGTGTCCGGACCCTTGGAGCACGCTGCCACCAACGCCATCCACAGCAGCAGCGTGGCATACAACTGCAAGTCGATCGACACGTACCAGATGCCAGCCGACAGCGCTTCTTCGCCGATCAGGTCCTGCGCCAGGAACAGGTGCGACAGCAACTGCATCGGGGTGGGTGCATCGGGCACCGAGGCGTGGTGCATCCATTGGCGAGCCAGCGCCGCCGCGGCGATCGCCACCACCAACGCCAGCAGCAGTGGCAACGCGAGCCTCAGGTATCGCTCAAAGATCCGTGAGCCGATCTGGGTCGGCTCACGAAGATGCCCTTGAGGCGCGAGGCTGGTCGCGCTCAGGTAGCCGCCCACCACCAGAAACACCTGCACGACCACCCGCGCCTGATCGGACAACCAGTCCATCAGTGCGGGCATCAGCGGCGCCGCGTGGTCGGCCATCGGCCCGTAAAACGCCAGGTGATGCCACACGATCAACTGCGATCCGATCACTTTCAGCAGGTCGATCAGCGGCAATCGGTGCGTGTCTCGATGGCTCATCGCAGGGCGTCCAGCGCCTGGGCCAGATCGGCGATGAGGTCGTCAACCGACTCGAGTCCCACCGAAAAACGCACCAGCACGCCAGGCCAGGCCGGCTGGCTGCGCAGGGATGACAGCTCGTACGGAACGACCAGGCTCACCGGTCCGGCCCACGAGAACCCGATCTTGAAAAGCCGCAGCGCATCGATGAATGCGTACACCTGCGCCGCGCTGTAGCGCTCATCGAACACCACCGAAAACAAGCCCGCCGAGGCGGTGCACAGGCGCTGCCAGACAGCGTGCCCCGGCGAGCCGGGCAGCGCGGGGTGCAGCACCACGGCCGCCTCGGCGCGGCCCAGCCACCATTGGGCCAACCGGCGCGAAGCCTGATCGTGTGCGTGATAGCGCAACGCCAGCGTGGGCAGCGAGCGCAGCAGCAGTTCCGCGTCGTTGGCGGCCACGCCGTACCCCATGCGCATGTGGGTGGCCTTGATGCGCAGGTGCAGGCCTTCATCGCGCGTGGTCACCGAGCCCATCAGCACATCGGCACCGCCCGACGGGTATTTGGTGAGCGCGTGCACCGAGACATCGACGCCGACGCCGGGCTCGATGTCAAACGCGTTGAAGGCGAGGCCTGCGCCCCAGGTGTTGTCGAGCGCGGTCAGCGCGCCATGTGCCCGCGCCAGGCGAATAAGCGCCGGCAGGTCGGGAAACTCCATCGTCACCGAGCCCGCGGCCTCGAGCCACACCAGTTGGGTCGCGGGGCTGAGCGCAGCGGCCAATGAAGCCACGTCCATCGGGTCGTAGAAGCGGTGGCTGATGCCCCAGCGCGCCAGTTCGGTTCGCGCCAGGTCCTTGCCCGGACCGTAGGCGTTGTCGGGGATCAGCACCTCGTCGCCAGCGCGCAGCAGCGCCAGATCGACCAGCGTCACCGCTGCCAGACCGCTGGGCAGCAGCACCGTTTGCAACCCACCCTCGAGGGTGGCGATGCGCTCTTCGAGGATGTAGGTCGTGGGCGTGCCGAGCAGTCCGTACGAGTAGCCCGATTTGTCTTTCCAGCCACGCGACAGCAGCGCCTGCGTGTTGGGGAAGATCACCGTCGAGGCCTTGTGCACCGGCGGCTGCACCGCCTCGAAATCCGCTGGCGGCACGTAAGGATGGTGGATGAGTGCGGTGGCGGCCGAGGTCACCGCGTCGTCCTGGCCCATGCTCAGATGGGCTGCGCGACGAGGTCGTGGCCTTGGGTGCCGACGATGCGAGCGCGCGTGAACTCGCCCACCTTCAAGATCTTGGAGGCCTTCTCGGGCGGCAGCAGCTGGACCACGCCATCGATCTCGGGGGCGTCGGCATAACTGCGACCGGTGCCTCCTCGGCGACCGAGCGCTGGGGCTGAATCGATCAACACCTGCATGGTGGCGCCAACGCGCCGGGCCAGCTTGGCGGTTGACAGCGCTTCGGCGACTTCCATGAACCGCGCACGGCGCTCCTCACGCACCGCCGTGGGCAGCGCTCCGGGCAGTTCGTTGGCCACGGCGCCATTGACCGGCGAGTACGCAAAGCAGCCCGCACGGTCGATCTCGGCCGCGCGCATGAAATCGAGCAGGTGTTCGAACTCGGCCTCGGTCTCGCCCGGAAACCCGGCGATGAACGTGCTGCGAATGACGATCTCGGGGCAGGCCTCGCGCCAGCGCTGGATGCGCTCGAGATTGCGCTCGCCGCTGGCGGGCCGCTTCATGCGCTTGAGCACATCGGGGTGCGAGTGCTGCAGCGGCACGTCGAGGTAAGGCAGCACCA
>CAIVGK010000056.1 GCA_903905475.1 uncultured Burkholderiales bacterium
TCAGCAGCCCGCACGCGAACGCCACGCCCACACCCACCCGACGCGCCTGATGCACGTTCCAGAACACCAGCACCAGCGCCAGCGCATCGGGCGCCGCAGGATGGCGCCCCACGGGCAGCAGGTTCACCGCAAACGCCGCCAGCAGCGTGAACCACACGAACATCAGGTTGACCGGCAGCAGCAGCTGGTTGGGGGCGGGTCGCTTCATCATGGTCGCGCGCCTTTGCGTGGCGGCTCGCTGCGCCTCACGTCGGCGGGAACCTCGGGTCGCGGCGGCTGCTGCAGCCCGATCGGTTCGAGCACGAGCACGTGGCGCACCGCATCCGGCGACGCCACGGGTTGCAGCCGAATGTTGGCGAAACCGGCATCGACCTTGCGGTCGATCGCCACCACGCGGGCCACCGGCAGGCCCGGCGGATACACGCCATCGAGGCCCGACGTCTGCAGCACATCACCCAACAACACGTCGGCGTTGCCGGCCATGAAGCGCAGTTCGAGCGACTCCCCCGAAGCCGCCCCGAAGGCCACACTGCGCGAGCCCGAGCGCGCGTTGAGCACCGGCACGGCCGCGTCCTTGTCGGTGAGCAAGGTGACCTCGGCGGACAGCGGATAGACACGGGTCAGCTGCCCGATCACGCCGGCCTCGGTGATGACCGGCGAGCCGGCCACCAGCCCTTGCAACTGGCCGCGGTCGATCACGACCTTGCGTGAAAACGGGTCAGTCGATTCGTACAGCACCTCGGCGGCATGCGACTTCACCGTCAGCGAGGCGCGCAACTCGAGCAGCGCGCGCAGGCGCTGGTTTTCGACCCGCAGTTGCTCGACCTGTGAGGTCCGCTCGGACTGCTGCGTCAGCGCCCGGCGCGCTTTCGCCTCGGCGGCCAGCGCGGCTTGCAGGCCGCCGGCGTAGTCGTCGGTGCGCTCCCACAGGTTCACCGTGGCCAGCAAGCCGCGCTGCACGGGGTGCAAGGCGGTGGCCAGCACCGCACGCAGCGGCTGGGTCAGGGCAAAACGCGTGTCGGCCACCATCAGGAACACCGCCAGCGCCGAAAACAGCATCAGCTTGGTCAGCGCCGACAGGCCCTGGCGGAAAAACGGCGGCGGTGTCCGGTCGATGGTGCCTAAGGCCATGGGTGGGTACGCCAGTCAGGCTGCGCAGCGGGCCGGCCCTCACGCCAGGCCACCCGCCGGGTCATCACTCGGAGGTGAAGATCGAGCCGAGACGCTCCATGCGCTCGAGCGCCATGCCACAACCACGCACCACGCACGTCAGCGGGTCTTCGGCCACCAGCACCGGCAGGCCGGTTTCTTCGGCGAGCAGCCGGTCGAGGTCGCGCAGCAGCGCGCCGCCCCCGGTGAGCATCATGCCGCGCTCGGCAATGTCGGCACCCAGCTCGGGCGGTGTTTGCTCAAGCGCGTTCTTGACCGCCGACACCATCTGGTTGAGCGGGTCGGTGAGCGCTTCGAGGATCTCGTTGCTGCTGATCGTGAAGCTGCGCGGCACGCCCTCGCTGAGGTTGCGGCCCTTGACCTCGATCTCCTTGACCTCGGAGCCGGGAAACGCGCTGCCGATGCTTTTCTTGATCATCTCGGCGGTGGGCTCGCCGATCAGCATGCCGTAGTTGCGGCGGATGTAGTTGATGATGGATTCATCGAACTTGTCGCCGCCCACGCGGATGCTGCCCTTGTAGACCATGCCGCCCAGCGAGATCACGCCGACCTCGGTGGTGCCGCCGCCGATGTCGACCACCATCGAGCCCGAGGCTTCGGACACCGGCAAGCCGGCACCGATGGCCGCGGCCATCGGCTCTTCGATCAGGTAGACCTCGCTGGCACCGGCGCCCAGCGCCGATTCGCGGATCGCGCGGCGCTCGACCTGCGTCGAGCCGCAGGGCACGCAGATGATGATGCGCGGGCTCGGGCGCAGCACCGAGCGCGGATGAACCATGCGGATGAACTGCTTGAGCATCTGCTCGGTGACGGTGAAGTCGGCGATCACGCCGTCTTTCATCGGGCGGATGGCCTCGATGTTGCCCGGAACCTTGCCCAGCATCGCCTTGGCTTCGGCGCCCACCGCCTGGATGGTTTTCTTGCCGTTGGGCCCGCCCTCGTGACGGATGGCGACGACCGAAGGCTCATCGAGCACGATGCCCTTGCCACGCACGTAAATCAGCGTGTTGGCGGTACCCAGGTCGATGGCAAGGTCCGTCGAGAAGTAGCGACGAAAGGATTCGAACATGATGTGCTTGCGGTGCTCGAAGCGGTGCGCTCTACAACGGCGCTCCACGCTTGAACCCGTCGGTTCCATGGAATGAGGGGGAACGAAAATGGGGCAAGTTGGGTGCCGCGGAGGTCATGACCCGATGAACCGGGAGGCTGAGACAGGGGCGGCGCCAGGCTCTCGGGCCGGTCAGGCTGCGGGCCTGACAACAGGCTTTGGCAATGCGTCCGGAGGGCTGTCAACCAGCAGGGATAATACTCGATGGGCTCGGGTTCACGGCCCGTTTCAACCCCTCACCGGACTGATTTCCCCATGGCCTTGACCCCCGAAGACGTCGCACGGATCGCCCATCTGGCGCGGTTGGAGTTCCAGCCCGCCGAGCAAACGGCGATGCTCGGCCAGCTGAACGCCTTCTTCTCGATCGTCGAGCAGATGAGCGCCGTCGACACCCGTGGCGTCGAGCCGTTGCACACGCCGCTGTCGGCCATCAGTGACGTGACCTTGCGGCTGCGCGACGACGTGGTCACCGAATCCAACCAACGCGAGCTCAACCAGCGCAGCGCCCCGGCCGTCGAAGACGGCCTGTTCCTTGTGCCGCGGGTGGTCGAATGAGCGCCGCGCTGCACGACCTGGGCGTGGCCGAGCTGGCGCAGGCCTTCGCGTCCAGGCAGGTCTCGAGCGTCGAGGCCACCGCCCACCTGCTCTCGCGTGCCACAGCGCACGAGCACCTCGGCGCGTGGCTGTGCATCGACGCCGACGCCGCCCTCGCGCAAGCCCGCAACGCCGACTCTGCCCGCGCGCAAGGCAACTCATCGCCGCTGCTGGGCGTGCCGCTGGCGCACAAGGACATCTTCGTCACCCGCGAGTTGCCCACCACGGCCGGCTCCAAGATGCTGGCCGGCTACCGCAGCCCGTTCGACGCCACCGTGGTGGCGCGGCTCGCCGCAGCCGGCACCGTCACGCTGGGCAAGCTGAGTTGCGATGAATTCGCCATGGGCTCGGGCAACGAGAACTCGGCCTGGGGCCCGGTCAAGAACCCGTGGGATCTGACCCGCGTGCCCGGTGGCTCGTCGGGCGGCTCGGCCGCCGCAGTGGCCGCACGGCTGGTGCCGGCGGCCACCGGCACCGACACCGGCGGCTCGATCCGCCAGCCGGCCAGCTTCAGTGGCGTGACGGGCATCAAGCCGACGTACGGCGTGTGCTCGCGCTTCGGGATGATCGCCTTTGCGTCCAGCCTCGATCAGGCCGGGCCGATGGCACGCAGCGCCGAGGATTGCGCGCTGCTGCTCGGCGCGATGAGCGGCTTCGATGAGCGCGACTCGACCAGCGTGCAGCGCCCGCCGCAAGACTATGCCGCGCTGATGCACACGCCTCGCGCCGAGGCCACGGCGGCGCAGCCGCTCAAGGGACTGCGCGTCGGGCTGCCGCGCGAGTTCTTCCCGGCGGCGCTGTCGGCCGATGTGGATCACGCCGTGCGCGAAGCGCTGGCCGAGCTCGAAAAGCTCGGCGCCACGCTGGTTGACGTGAGCCTGCCGCGCACCGAGTTGTCGATCCCCGTGTACTACATCATCGCGCCGGCCGAGGCCAGTTCGAACCTGAGCCGCTTCGACGGCGTGCGCTTCGGCCACCGCGCGGCCAAGTACACCGACCTGCTCGACATGTACAAGAAGACGCGTGCCGAGGGGTTCGGCCCCGAGGTCAAGCGGCGCATCATGATCGGCAGCTACGTGCTCAGCCACGGCTACTACGACGCGTATTACCTGCAAGCGCAAAAGCTGCGCCGCATGATCGCCGACGACTTTCAGCGCTGCTTTACCGAGTGCGACGTCATCGCCGGCCCGGTGGCGCCGTCGGTGGCCTGGAAGCTGGGCGGCCAAAACGACGATCCGGTGGCCAACTACCTGGCCGACATCTTCACGCTGCCGGCCAGCTTGGCCGGGCTGCCCGGCATGAGCGTGCCGGCCGGCTTTGCCGCCTGCGGCGAAGGCGCCGGCATGCCGGTGGGCCTGCAACTGATCGGCAACTACTTCCAGGAGGGTGCCTTGCTGCACGCCGCCCACGCATTCCAGCAGGCCACCGACTGGCACCGCCGCGCACCCCAGGGAGCGGCCGCATGACGACCACCGCCACTGGCAAGTTGATCCGCGGCTACGAGGTCGTGATCGGTCTCGAGACGCACGCGCAGCTGTCCACGCGCAGCAAGATCTTCAGCGGCTCGTCGACGCAATTCGGCGCCGAGCCCAACACGCAGGCGTCGCCGGTCGATCTGGCGCTGCCGGGCACGCTGCCGGTGATGAACCGCGGCGCGGTCGAGCGCGCCATCCGCTTCGGCGTGGCGGTGGGTGCGCGGGTGGCGCAGCAGTCGATCTTTGCGCGCAAGAACTACTTCTATCCCGATCTGCCCAAGGGCTACCAGATCAGCCAGTACGAAACACCGGTGGTGCAAGGCGGCGTGGTCGAGTTCTTCGTGGGCGAGGTGCTGCACCGGGTCAACCTCACGCGCGCCCACCTCGAGGAAGACGCCGGCAAGTCGCTGCACGAAGATTACGCAGGCCAGACCGGCATCGACCTCAACCGCGCCGGCACGCCGCTGCTCGAGATCGTCACCGAGCCCGACATGCGCTCAAGCGTCGAGGCGGCCGAATACGCCAAGACGCTGCACGCGCTGGTGGTGTGGCTGGGCATTTGCGACGGCAACATGCAAGAAGGCAGCTTCCGCTGCGACGCCAATGTGTCGGTGCGCAAGCCCGGCGCTCCGTACGGCACGCGGCGCGAGATCAAGAACCTCAACAGCTTCAAGTTCTTGCAGCAGGCCATCGACTGCGAAGTGCAGTGGCAGATCGACCTGATCGAAGACGGCGGCGCGGTGCAGCAGGCCACGGCGCTGTTCAACCCGAACGGCAACGGCGGGCGCGGCGAAACCCGCGCCATGCGCAGCAAGGAAGAAGCGCACGACTACCGCTACTTCCCCGACCCCGATCTGCCGCCGCTGGTGATCGCCCCCGAGTGGATCGAGCAGGTGCGCTCGGCCATGCCCGAGCTGCCGCGCGCGATGGCCGAGCGCTTCCAGCGCGACCACGGCCTGCCCGAGTACGACGCACTGGCGGCCACCCAAAGCAAGGCGCACGCAGCGTTTTTCGAGGCCACCACGGCGCTGTGTCAGGCCCCGAAGCTGGTGGCCAACTGGATGATGGGCGAGCTGGCGCGCCGGCTGAATGCCGACGGCCTGGTCATCGAGCACAGCCCGGTGGGCGCGGCCACGCTGGGTGCGCTGATCGGGCGCATCGGTGACGGCACGGTCTCGAACAACGGCGCACGTCAGATCTTCGATGCGCTGTGGGCCGGCGAGTCCACCGATGTCGATGCGTTGATCGAGTCCAAGGGCTTGCGCCAGCTCAACGACACCGGCGAACTCGACCGGCTGCTCGACGAGCTGCTCGCGGCCAACGCGAAGTCGGTCGAGGAATACCGCGCCGGCAAGGACAAGGCCTTCAATGCGCTGGTCGGCCAGGCCATGAAAGCCACCAAGGGCAAGGCCAA
>CAIVGK010000057.1 GCA_903905475.1 uncultured Burkholderiales bacterium
ACGCGCAGCGCGCGGGTCAGGGCGCGGCCGTCGGCGGCGACGATGGGTGACTCGCCGGCGGCGTAGACCTCGGTGAGCAGCACGGCGTCGGCGCTGCCGATGACCTTGACGAAATCCTCGAAGCAGTCGCGCGTGCGGGAGTACCGGTGCGGCTGGAAGGCCAGCACCAGACGGCGCCCCGGGAAGGCGCCGCGCGCGGCAGCCAGCGTGGCGGCCATCTCGACCGGGTGGTGGCCGTAGTCGTCGATCAGCGTGAACGCGCCGGCCGACGCATCGGCCGGGTTGATCGGCACCTCGCCGTAGCGCTGGAAGCGCCGGCCGACGCCGCGGAATTCGGCCAGGCCGCGCACCATGGCCTCATCGGTCAGCTCGAGCTCGGTGGCCACGGCGATCGCGGCGAGCGCGTTGAGCACGTTGTGGTCGCCCGGCAAGTTGAGCGTGATGTCCAAATCGGGCATCACCACGCCGTTGCGCCGCTGCACCGTGAAGTGCATGCGACCGGCGTCGGCCTGCACGTGGACCGCGCGCACCATGGCGTCGGCGCCGAATCCGTAGGTGACCACCGGGCGCGACAGCATCGGCATGATCGAGCGCACCCCGGCGTCGTCGCTGCACACGATGGCCGCGCCATAGAACGGCATGCGGTGCACGAACTCGACGAACGCCTGCTTGAGCCGCGCGAAGTCGTGGCCGTAGGTGTCCATGTGGTCGGCGTCGATGTTGGTCACCACCGCCATCACCGGCAGCAAGTTGAGGAACGACGCATCCGACTCGTCGGCCTCGACCACGATGTGGTCACCCGAGCCCAGCCGCGAGTTGGCGCCCGCCGCATTGAGCCGCCCGCCGATCACGAAGGTCGGGTCCAGCCCGGCTTCGGCCAGCACGCTGGTGACCAGGCTGGTGGTGGTGGTCTTGCCGTGCGTGCCGGCGATCGCGATGCCCTTTTTCAGGCGCATCAGCTCGGCCAGCATCACCGCGCGCGGCACCACCGGCACGCGCTTGGCGCGCGCTGCGGTGACTTCGGGGTTGCTCGCACCCACTGCGGTCGAGGTGACCACCGCATCGGCGCCGGCGATGTGGTCGGCGCTGTGCCCCACGTGCACCGTGATGCCCAGCGAGGCCAGCCGGCGCACCGTGGCGCTGTCGCTCGAGTCCGAGCCCGACACCGTGTAGCCCAGGTTGTGCAGGATCTCGGCGATGCCGCTCATGCCGGCGCCGCCGACCCCCACGAAGTGGATGTGTTTGACGGCGTGCTTCATGCGCAGAACTCCGCGAACGGTCGGTGCTTCATCGGGCAGCCCTCACCCCGACCCTCTCCCAAAAGGGCGAGGGAGCAACTCCCGGCAGCGTTCTCGCCCCGACCCGCTCCCAGGGGGAGAGGGAGCCGTTCAAGCGCAACGCCGCGGAAAATTACGCCCTCTCCCACTGGGAGAGGGCCGGGGTGAGGGATGGGCGCGAACACGTGATGTTTCATGCAAGCACCAGCCTTTCGAGTTCATCGGCCACGCGCTCGGCCGCCTTCGGCCGTGCCAGCGCGCGCGCCTGGGTGGCCATGGCGAGCAGCGCGTCGCGTGTGAAACCGGCCACCACATCGGCGAGGTGGCGCGCTGTGAGTTCGGTTTGCGGCAGGTGCAGCGCCGCGCCATGCGCGGCCATCCACTGCGCGTTGTCGCGCTGGTGCGAGGTGGTGCTGGCCACCAGCGGCACCAGCACGCTGGCCACGCCGGCCGCGCACAGCTCGCTCACGGTGATGGCACCGGCGCGGCACACGATCACATCGCACGCGGCCAGCCGCTCGGCCATGTTGTCGATGAACGGCAGCACCTCGGCTTCGACACCGGCCTCGGCGTAGCCGGCGCGCACCGCATCGAGCTGCGCCGCGCCGGTCTGGTGGGTCACCTGTGGACGCTCGGCCGCGGGCAGCAGCGCCAGCGCCTGCGGCACGCAGCGGTTGAGCGCTTGTGCGCCCAGGCTGCCACCGACCACCAGCAGCCGCAGCGCCCCGGTGCGAGCGGCAAAGCGCTGTGCCGGTGCCGGCAGCGATTCGATCGCCGCGCGCACCGGGTTGCCGGTGACCACGCTGCGCCGCGTGTCGTGCGCCACCGGGCCATCGAAGCCAAAGGCGATGCGATCGGCCAGCGGCAGCAGCGCGCGGTTGCTCAGCAGCAGCGCCGCGTCGGCGTTGACCAGCATCAGCGGCTTGCGCAGCACGGCGGCCATCAGCCCGGCCGGAAAGCACAGGTAGCCGCCCATGCCCAGCACGACGTGCGCCCGACGGCGCCGGATGACCTGCGCGCAACGCCCGAGCGCCGCGAACAGCCGCACCACGCCGCCCAGCGTGTGCGCCAGCCCCTTGCCGCGCAAGCCGGTGAAGGCGACGGTGTCCATCTCGATGCCGCTGGGCGGCACCAGCTTGTTTTCCATGCCGGTGGTGGTGCCCAGCCAGCTCACCGTCCAGCCACGGCGCTGCACCTCGGCGGCCACCGCCAGCCCGGGGATGACATGGCCGCCGGTGCCGGCTGCGACGATGAGAAGGTGGCGGGGGCTCATGGGGTGCTCCCCTTGACGGAGCCGGCTGGGTTTTGCTTGCTGCAGCGCTGGTTCCCTGCGGGAGAGCCCGACGGGTTTCTCTCTGCGAGAGAGCCCGCCGGGTCTCGGCCCGGCTGCCGAGTGGCTTTCATTTGCTGGCCCAAATGAAAGTCACCAAAGCAAAGGGCCTGAACGCCAGCCCATTTGGCCTGCTCGCTGCGGCTACAGGCGGACTGCCGAGGACGCCCCATGGGCAAGGTCACTGAGAACCCGAGAGGGTGGGCGGCGACAGGCTTTGCCTTGGCCGCGGCACCGGTGGCGCGACTGCTTCCGCCGGCGGATGGCAGCGATTGGACGGCGCTTGGCCGCACCGACCTTTGCATGCCCCCAAGCCGTGGACCCGCAGGGTCGAGGCGAAACGAACTGGAGCGGCTGAACATGAGCGAGGTAAGCGCCAAAGTGGTTCGCTGAATGTTCTCGAGCCAGAGCCTCTGAAGTAGGCCTCCAGCCGCAGCGAGCCACTCAAATGGGCTGGTGTTCAGGCCCTCTTCTTTGGTGACTTTCTTCTGGGCCAGCAGAAGAAAGTTACCCGCCCGCCGGGGCGGATCCCGGCGCGCTGCCAAGGTGGGCAAAACCCCAAGCGGGAAGCGAGAAGGCAAAGCGGTCATGCCCGCCCCCCTCTCATGAGCTGCCGACTCTCGATATCCACCCGCGCGACGATCGCCAACGCGATCATGTTCATCAGGATCGCCGAGCCCCCGTAGCTCATCAGCGGCAGCGTCAACCCCTTGGTGGGCAGCACGCCGAGGTTCACGCCCATGTTGATGAAGGCCTGGCCGCTGATCCAGATGCCCACGCCTTGCGCGTACAGGCCGGCGAACACGCGGTCCAGCGCGATGGCCTGGCGGCCGATGTGGAAGGCGCGGCGCGCCAGCCAGAAGAACGCGGCGATGACGCACACCACGCCGACCAGGCCGAGCTCCTCGCCGATCACGGCCAGCAAGAAGTCGGTGTGCGCTTCGGGCAGGTAGTGCAGTTTCTCGACGCTGGAGCCCAGGCCCTGGCCGGTGAAGCCGCCGCGGCCGAAGGCGATCAGCGAGTGCGACAGCTGGTACGCCTTGCCCAGCGTGTACTTCTCGTCCCACGGGCTGAGGTACGCAAAGATGCGCTCGCGGCGCCATTCGCTCAGGGTGATCATCAGCACGAACGCGCCGATCAGCACCGCGGTGATGAGCAAGAACATGCGCCCGTTGACGCCGCCCAGGAACAAGATGCCCATGGCGATCATGGCGATCACCATGAAAGCGCCCATGTCGGGCTCGGCCAGCAGCAGCACCCCGACGAAACCCACGGCGATGACCATCGGGATGACGGCTTGCAGGAAGTTCTCGCGGGCGTCCATCTTGCGCACCATGTAGCCTGCGGCGTACATCGCCATCGCCACCTTGGCCAGCTCGGAGGGCTGGAAGTTCAGCACGCCCAGCGGGATCCAGCGGCGCGCGCCGTTGATGCGGTGCACGCCGGGAATCGGCAACAGCACCACCACCAGCAGCAGCAGCGCCAGACCGAACAGCCACGGGTTGGCTTTTTCCCAGAACGCGATCGGGATCTGCACCGCCACCAGCGCGGCCAGACAGGCGATGCCCAGCGACATCACGTGGCGCACCAGAAAGTACGTGGGCGTGTAGTTGGCGAACTTGGGGTTGTCGGGCATCGCGATCGAGGCACTGAACACCATCACGACGCCCAGCGCCAGCAGCCCGAGCACCACGCACACCAGGCTCTGATCGAAACCGCGCAGGCGCGCCGCTGCGGCGGTGGACGTCTGGATCCAGTCGCGCACCGGGATGGCCGGGTTCGCCTCGGCATCGTCACGCCGACGCCAGAAGGCCAGCCGCGCCAGCAGCGCGGGCAGAGCGAACGAGGCCAGTGCCCTCATGCCGGCAGCCCCGCGTCGGCAGCGATCGCCTGCACCTCGGCCACGAACACCTCGGCGCGGTGGGCGTAGTTGCGAAACATGTCGAGGCTGGCGCACGCCGGGCTGAGCAGCACCGCATCGCCGCTGCGCGCCTGCGCGAAGGCCCAGCGCGTGGCGGCCTCGAGCGTGGCGTGGCGCTGCAGCGGCAACTCGGCAATGCCGGCCAGCGCCGCTTCGATGCGGGGCGCGTCACGGCCCAGCGTGGCCACGGCGCGCGCGTGGCGCTGCACGGGCGCGGCCAGTGGCGCGAAATCCTGGCCCTTGCCGTCGCCGCCGAGGATCACCACCAGGCGGCCGGGTGCGCGGTCGGCGCCCAGGCCTTCGAGCGCGGCCACGGTGGCGCCGACGTTGGTGCCCTTGCTGTCGTCGAACGCATCGACGCCGTGGATGGTGGCCACGTGCTCCACGCGGTGCGCCTCGCCAGCGTATTCACGCAGGCCATGCAGCATCGGGGCGAGCGGGCAGCCGATGGCGTGCGCCAGCGCCAGCGCGGCCAGCGCGTTGGCCGCGTTGTGGCGGCCGCGCACGCGCAGCGCATCGACGGGCATCAGGTGCTGGATGTGCAGCGGTTCGCGCTCGGGCGGCTCGCCGGCGCGCACCCGCTTGGGCGCGGCGCTGTCGTCGGCTTCGAGCGCACGCACCAGCCAGGCCATGCCGTTGTCGGTGATGAGGCCGTAGTCGCCGGGCTCGCGCGGCGCATCGGTGCCAAAGCGCACGGCCGGGCGCCTCAGCAGAGCGGCGGCGCGCGCGGCCGCACCCGGCTTGGCCGCGGCCACCGACGCGGCCGTGGCCACCGCCTGCGCCGCAGCAGCCAGCGATTCGACCTGCGCGTCGTTGCGGTTGATGACCATCACCGCCCGCCGGCCCCACACCCGCGCCTTGGCGGCGGCGTAATGGGCCATCGAGCCGTGCCAGTCGAGGTGATCGTCGGTGAGGTTGAGCACCGCGGCGGCATCGGGTTCGAAGCCGCTGACGCCTTCGAGCTGGAAGCTCGACAGCTCGAGCACCCAGACCTCGGGCAGTGCGGCCGCGGGCTCGGCGGGGACGCTGCCGGGGGCGCCGTCGACGGATGCGACCGACTCGGCGGCCTCGCCATCGAGCGCCGCGCTCAGCGTGCCCAGCAGCGTCGGGCCGATGTTGCCGGCGACCGCCACGCGGCGGCCGGCGCACTCGACGAGCAGCGCGGTCATCGCGGTGGTGGTGGTTTTGCCGTTGGTGCCGGTCACCGCGATCACCTGGGGCGCGTAGCCGCGCTGCGCTTTCAGATCGGCCAGCGCGCGGCTGAACACATCCAGCTCGCCTTGCACCGGCACGCCGCGCTGCGCGGCCAGCGCCAGCACCGGTGCGATGCGCGCGTCGGCGGGTGCCAGGCCCGGGCTCTTGAGCACGAGCTGCACGCCGTCCATCGCAGCCGCGTCGAGTGCGCCGGCGATCAGCTGCACGGCTGGCACCTCGGCGCGCAGGGTGGCGGCATGGGGCAGCGCGGCGGCATCGGTGCCCAGGCGCGAATCCCAGGCACGCACCGTCGCGCCGCCGCGCGCGCACCAGCGCGCCATGGCCAGCCCGGACTCACCCAGACCGAGCACCAGCACCGTGAGTCCTGCGAGGGCGTTCATGGTCGTGGCGGCCTCAACGCAGCTTCAAGCTGGCCAGGCCGATCAGGCACAGCAGCATGGTGATGATCCAGAAACGCACGACGACCTGCGTTTCCTTCCAGCCCGACTTCTCGAAGTGGTGGTGCAGCGGCGCCATCTTCAAGATGCGCTGGCCCACGCCGTAACGCTTGCGGGTGTACTTGAACCAGCCCACTTGCAGCATCACCGACAGCGCCTCGATGACGAACACGCCGCCCATGATGCCGAGCACGATTTCCTGGCGCGTGATGACCGCCACGGTGCCCAGCGCGCCGCCCAGCGAGAGCGCGCCCACGTCGCCCATGAACACTTGCGCCGGGTGGGTGTTGAACCACAGGAAGGCCAGCCCGGCGCCGGCCAGCGCGGCACAGAACACCAGCAGCTCGCCAGTGCCCGGGATGTACGGAAACAGCAGGTACTTGCTGTAGACCACGCTGCCGGTGACGTAGGCGAACACACCCAGCGCCGAGCCCACCATCACCACCGGCATGATGGCCAGCCCGTCGAGCCCGTCGGTGAAGTTCACCGCGTTGCTCGCGCCGACGATCACGAACCACGTCAGCGCGATGAAGCCGTACACGCCCAACGGGTAGCTCACCGTCTTGAAGAACGGCACGATCAGGTCGGCCGCTGGCGGCAGGTCGTTGGAAAAGCCGCTTTGCAGCCAGCGCCCGAACAACTCGATCACGCGCAGGTTCGAGGTTTCGCTCACGCTGAAGGCCAGGTAGAACGCCGCCAGCAGCCCGATCACCGACTGCCACGCGAACTTGTCGCGCGAACGCATGCCCTCGGGGTTCTTGTCGACCACCTTGCGCCAGTCGTCGACCCAGCCGATCGCGCCGAAGCCCAGCGTGACGATCAACGTGATCCACACGAAGCGGTTGCTCCAGTCGAACCACAGCAGCGTCGACACCGTCACCGCGATGAGGATCAGCACGCCGCCCATGGTGGGCGTGCCGCTCTTGGCCAGGTGCTCCTGGATGCCGTACTGGCGGATCGGCTGGCCGATCTTCAAGGCGCGCAGGCGGCGTATCACCATGGGGCCGAAGGCCAGGCCGATCAGCAGTGCGGTGAGCGCGGCCATCACCGCGCGGAAGGTGATGTACTGGAAGACGCGAAAGAAGCCGAATTCCGGCGACAGCGTTTGCAGCCATTGGGCCAGGCTAGGCAGCATGGGAAGCTCCTGAGTTGAGCGGCGCGTTCGACTGCAGCGCGGCGACCACGCGTTCCATCTTCATGAAGCGCGAACCCTTGACCAGCACCGAGGCGGCCACCGGCGCTCCGGGCAAGGCGGCGAGCAGCGCGTCGACGCTGTCGAAGTGGCGCGCCGCACCGAACGCCGCTGCCGCATGCGCGCACAGCGGGCCGACCGTCCACAGCGCGTCGATGCCGCAGCGGCGGGCGGCCTCGCCCACCTCGTGGTGGAACGCCGGGCCCTGATCGCCGACTTCGCCCATGTCGCCCAGCACCAGCCAGCGCGGCGCGCCGAGCGCGGCCAGCACGTGGATGGCGGCGAGCACCGAATCGGGGTTGGCGTTGTAGGTGTCGTCGATGAGCGTGACGCGCTGGCCGGCGCGCTCGATGAGGTGCGCCTGCGAGCGGCCCTTGACGGCGCTGAAGGCCTCGAGGCCACGCACCACCGCGTCGAGCGGCGCACCGGCGGCCAGCGCGCAGGCCGTGGCCGCCAAGGCGTTCTTCACGTTGTGCAGCCCGGCCACACGCAAGGCGAACGCCGCGCTGCCGGGCGGCGTGCGCAGCGCCACGGCCCAGTGGTCGGCCGACCAGACGGCATCGGCGCTCACATCGACCGCGGCTTGGCCGAGCGCGAACGTCAGCACGCGGCGCGCGCCGGCCCGTTCGCGCCACAGCGGCGTGTGCGGCTCGTCGGCCGGGAACACGGCCACGCCGTCGGGCCCGAGCGCGTCGATGACCGCGCCGTTCTCGCGCGCCACCGCCTCGACGCTGGCCATGAATTCCTGGTGCTCGCGCTGCGCGTTGTTGACCAGCGCCACCGTGGGCGCGGCCAGCGCCGCGAGCTCGGCGATCTCGCCGGGGTGGTTCATGCCGAGTTCGACCACCGCCGCGCGGTGCGTGCCCTGGCGCAGGCGCAGCAGCGTGAGCGGCACGCCGATGTGGTTGTTGAAGTTGCCTTCGGTCCAGAACGCGGCCTCGGCGTGCCAGGCGCGCAGGATCGAGGCGATCATTTGCGTGACGGTGGTCTTGCCGTTGCTGCCGGTCACGGCGATCAGCGGCAGCGCGAAGCGGCCGCGCCAGGCCGCGGCCAGCGTGGCCAGCGCGTGCAAGCTGTTGCTCACCTGCAAGCCGGGCAGGCCGCATGCGGCCACGCCGCGCTCGGCCAGCACCGCCGCGGCACCCCCCGCGCGCGCACCGGCCACAAAGTCATGCGCATCGAAGCGCTCGCCGCGCAACGCCACGAACAGGTCGCCCGCGCGCAGCGTGCGGCTGTCGGTGTGCACGCGCAGCAGCGGCGTGGCGCCGTCGCCCAGCAGCTGCGAGCCGGGCAACATGGCGTGGGCCTGGGCCAGCGTCAGCATCATGCGCACACCCCCGCCGCCGCACGCTCGCGCAGTGCGCCGAGCGCCTCCTCGACATCGGAAAACGGCAGCTTGACGCCGGCGGTCTCCTGATCGGTCTCGTGGCCCTTGCCGGCGATCAGCACCACATCGCACGGCCCGGCGTGGGCCACGGCCCAGGCGATGGCGGCACGCCGGTCCTCGATCACCAGCGCGGCGGGCGTGGCCGCCATGCCAGCGGTGATGGCAGCGAGGATGGCCGAAGGCACCTCGTGGCGCGGGTTGTCGCTGGTCACCACGACGTGCTGCGCTTGCGCTTGCGCGATGGCGCCCATGGCCGGACGCTTGCCAGCGTCACGGTTGCCGCCGCAGCCGAACACGCACCACAGTTCGCCGCCGCGCGCCGCGGCCAGTGGCTGCAGCGCGCGCAGCGCCTTGTCG
>CAIVGK010000058.1 GCA_903905475.1 uncultured Burkholderiales bacterium
GCGCGCTGACCAAGGCCCAGTTGACCGCGTTCATCGACGGCAACCTATAATCTCCTCGTTCGGGGCTCTCCGCTCCGAATTCCCCAGATCGGCAGCAGCCTGTGACACGGGCACCGGCTTCCGGACCTTTCTCTGCTTTCCCGTCACAGCATCCGTCGCGTTCCGGATGAGGCCTTGCTTTAACCGGCCGTCACTGTGTCTCAGGCCGCTCCTGCTGGCACATTGATGCTCCCAGCCGGTAGTGGCTGATCCCCCCCCCCCTCCTTCCTGGTTTTGCCTCATGCACCTGTCCGAACTGAAAGCGCTTCACGTCTCCGAACTCATCAAGATGGGCGAGGCACTGGAGATCGAGAACGTGACTCGCATGCGCAAGCAGGAGTTGATGTTCGCGATCATGAAGAAGCGGGCCAAAGGGGGTGAGCAAGTCTTCGGTGATGGCGTGCTTGAAGTGCTGCCGGATGGCTTTGGTTTCCTGCGCGCTCCAGACGCGAGCTACATGGCGTCGACTGACGACATCTACCTGAGCCCCAGCCAGATTCGCCGCGTCAACCTGCACACCGGAGACGATGTGGAAGGCGAGGTGCGCGTACCCAAGGACGGGGAGCGCTATTTCGCGCTGGTCAAGGTCGACAAGGTCAATGGCCTGACGCCCGAGGAGAGCAAGAACAAGATCATGTTCGAGAACCTGACGCCGCTCTTTCCCAAAGAGCAGTTCAAGTTGGAACGTGACATCAAGTCAGACGAAAACATCACCGCGCGCATCGTTGACCTGATTGCACCGATCGGCAAAGGCCAGCGGGCGCTGCTGGTGTCGGCACCGAAGAGCGGCAAGACCGTCATGATGCAGCAGCTGGCCCACGCGATCGTGGCCAACTACCCAGAAGCCCACCTGATCGTCTTGCTCGTGGACGAGCGCCCGGAAGAAGTCACCGAAATGCAGCGCACGGTGCGCGGTGAAGTCATCAGTTCCACCTTCGATGAGCCCGCAGCGCGGCACGTTCAGGTGGCTGAAATGGTCATCGAACGCGCCAAGCGTCTCGTCGAACTCAAGAAAGACGTGGTGATCCTGCTCGACTCGATCACCCGCTTGGCCAGGGCCTACAACAACGTGCTTCCATCGAGCGGCAAGGTGCTCACGGGCGGTATCGACGCCAACGCACTGCAACGCCCGAAACGTTTTTTCGGTGCGGCACGCAACATCGAAGAAGGCGGCTCCTTGACGATCATCGGCACGGCCCTGGTGGATACCGGCAGCCGAATGGACGAGGTGATCTACGAAGAGTTCAAGGGCACCGGCAACTGCGAGATTCACCTCGACCGCCGCATGGCCGAAAAGCGCGTCTACCCATCGATCTTGCTGAACAAGTCGGGAACGCGCCGCGAGGAGTTGCTGCTCAAGCCGGAGATCCTCCAGAAGACCTGGATCCTGCGCAAGTTGCTCTATCCGATGGACGAGATCGAGGCGATGGAGTTCATCCTCGACAAGATGAAGTCCACCAAGACCAACAACGACTTCTTCGACATGATGAGACGTGGCGGATGACGTCCTGAGAGGCGTCGTGGCCGGTTAGAATCTCGGGCTTGGCCCAAAGCGGAAAGTGCTTCGAACGGTTCGAAGTGGCTCCCGCAACACTGCGCAGAGGTTTCCATGAAAGAAGGCATTCACCCCAACTACCGCGAAGTTTGCTTCGTGGATTTGTCCAATGGTTTCAAGTTCGTCACGCGCTCATGCGCGCAGTCGAAGGAAACCATCAAGCTCGACGACGGCCGTGAGATGCCTTTGTTCAAGCTTGAAACCACCAGCGAATCGCATCCTTTCTACACGGGCACCCAAAAGAGCATCGACTCTCTTGGCGGACGTGTCGAGAAGTTCCGCAACAAGTTTGCTCGCGTGGGCCTCAAGAAGTAAGCCGAGCGACACCTTGCGTGTGGTCTCAAAAGGCAGCTTCGGCTGCCTTTGTTTTTGCTGCCAACGAGTTTTTTGTCCACCGGCCCCTGCTTGGCAGGCATACAGCTCCCCGGCAGCCCCGTTCGTGATCTGTCGGCGCCAGCCACACCGGCGACTTGCGGCATGATTCCCTCAGCCAACCCTCGTCGCCGTTGAATTCACCCAACCCCGCCCTCGTTTCCCAGCGCGCCGTTCAACGACTGCCGCGTTGGGCGTTGCTGACCTTCTGCGCCGCCTACGTGCTTCCGGGGGTGTTCGGTCGCGATCCCTGGCGACATGCCGATGTCACGGCGTTCGGATTCATGGTCAGCATGGCTGAAGGCCGCTCATCGTGGTGGCTTCACGCGGTGGGCGGCGTGACCAGCAACGCAGCGCCACTGCCGCACTGGCTGGGTGCCGGCTTCATCCGGGTACTCAGCGGCTGGATCGATCCGGCGCTGGCCGCGCGGCTCCCGTTCGCAGCGCTTCTGGCCGCAGTGCTGCTGCTCACCTGGCTGGCGGCATTCCGCCTGGCTCAGACCGATGCCGCTCAGCCACTGCCGTTTGCCTTTGGCGGCGAAGCCGATCCCGTCGATTACGCCAGAGCCATCGCCGATGGAGCGCTCCTCGCCCTGATCGCCACGCTGGGACTTTTGCAACTGGGGCATGAAACCACGCCTGAGCTGGCTCAGCTCGCTTGTGTTGCCCTGTTCACCTACGCGCTGGCCGCCAGCCCGGTTCAAGGTTTGGCGCCAAAGATAGCCATGCTGCTGGCCCTGCCCGCGCTAGCGGCCAGCGGGGCACCCAGCATCGCCATCGGTCTCGGTCTGGCCGGCGCCCTGATGTGCAGCCGCTCGGCCTATCCGGAGGTCCGCAAATTCGTGGCCTGGGTGATCGCCGCCTCGGTCCTGTCCGCGGCGACCAGCGAGGCGCTGGGGCTGTGGACGTGGCAATTGGGCAGCTTCCACAAGATGGACCAGGTCTTCGCCGTGGTCCGGCAGTGGCTGTGGTTCCTGTGGCCGGCCTGGCCCATGGCGCTGTGGACGTTGTGGCGCTGGCGTCGCCATGTGATGCACCGGCACATCGCGGTGCCTTTGAGCTGTGTCGTGGTCACTTCCGCCGCGAGCCTGCTTTGCGGCGGGCTCGACCGCGTGCTGATGCTTTCCCTGCCGGCCTGGGCGCTGCTGGCCGCGTTTGCCCTGCCAACGCTCAAGCGCAGCACGGCTGCCGCGATCGATTGGTTTTCCGTGTTCTTCTTCAGCGTGTGTGCCATCGCGGTCTGGGTGATCTACGCCGCGGTGCAAACCGGTCTGCCAGAACGAACCGCGCGCAACGTGATCAAGTTGGCACCGGGCTTTGTGTCCGAGTTTTCGACCGTCTCGCTGGTTCTGGCCAGCGCGGGAACACTCGCCTGGATCTGGCTCGTGCGCTGGCGAACGGGGCGCAACCAACATGCGCTTTGGAAAAGTCTGGTGATTCCCGCCAGCGGTGTGGCCCTGTGCTGGCTGCTGATGATGACGCTGATGCTGCCGGTGGTCGATTACGCAAGGAGCTTCCGACCGCTCGTGAACCGCGTGGCCAAGCATGTCCCCCGAAGCGAGTGCATCGCTGCGCCCCAGTTGCAACGCAGTCTGCAGGCAGCGCTTGAATACTTCGGCAAGTTTCGTGTCGATGGCGTCCAGAGCGCAGCGGACACGTCGTGCAACTACCTGCTGCAGATCGAGCCGCGCCGTGGCAAGCAAGTTCCGCCCGAGGGATGGACTCGAATTGCGCGGGAGTCTTTGCCAACGGACAGAACAGACTGGACCGTCATCTATCGCCGACAGCCTGCCGCAGCCAAGCGGGGTCGTTGAACCCGATGTCAGATCACGTCGAGAGGGCTGCCTCTGAGAACGGAGCCATCTGCGTGGGTGGCACCCTGCAACTCAGGCAAGCGACTGGCCTCACGCACGCGAGGGGCAGGGAACATCAGCTTGAAGCTGGAGCCACTGCCGGGTTCGCTGCGGATTTCCAGTGAGCCCCCGTGCCGTTGCACAACATGCTTGACGATGGAAAGGCCCAGCCCCGTGCCGCCGGTGTCTCGCGAACGACTGCCGTCGACACGATAGAAGCGCTCAGTCAACCGAAGCAAATGTTCCGCCGCGATGCCGATGCCGGTATCGCAGACGTCGAGCTCACCGGTGCCGTCACCACGGATGGACCACAGCACCTTCACCGAGCCGCCTGCCGGCGTATAGCGCACGGCATTGCTGACGAGATTGGCGACCGCGCTGTGCAGTTCATGCTCTGACCCGGCAATCACGTCGCTGGGGCCATCAGCACCCGACGCATCACCACACACGATCGTGTGACGGCCCGCGGAGAGCGCTTCGGCTGCCACCCGAACTTGAACCAGCAGCTGCTGCACCGATACCCAGCGATCGGCAGGCGGTCTGGGGCTGCCCTCCAACTGAGCCAGGGTCAGGAGATCGCCCACCAACAGCTGCATGCGGCGCGTCTGCTGCGCCATCAGTTCATTGACACGATGCCGCTCGGCATCGGTCAACTGCACACTGGCCATCGTTTCGATGAACCCCGAAAGCACCGTCAACGGAGTGCGAATCTCGTGCGAGACATTGGCAACGAAGCTCCTGCGCATGCTGTCGCTGCGCTCGCGCTCGGTGATGTCTTGCGAGAGCACGAGTTTCATGCTCTCGCCATAGGGCCGGATCAACACCGAAACGGTCCCGCGCAAACCCGGCCCCGGGAAGGTGACCGACTCTTCAAAGACGCCAGCCTGCAAATAAGCCACGAATGCGGGCTCCCGAACGAGGTTGGTGATCGGTTGCATGCGATCTCGTCGCGGGTCCAGCCCGAACTGATCGGCGGCCACCGAGTTGCACCATTCGATCTGATCATGGGCATCGAGCAGCATCACGCCGTTCGGGGATGCTTCGATGGCGGACAGGAACTGCGCCAGCCGGGTCTGTTCCATGCCGACCTGCCGTTCCAGCAATCGCAGAGAACGCTCCACCCGGTGCCCGATCTCACCCCAAAAACCCGAGTCGCGAGGCGCGGCGTCACCGCGTTTTTGCTGCAGCCAGTTCATGAAGCGCTTGCCGCGCAGCGCGTCCACCGCGGCGCAGGCCAAGCACCCCACCAACGAACCCAACACCACACCCACCGAGGGAACGCCCCAAACCAGCCCCACCAAACCGCCAAAAGAAGCGGCGAGCAACACGGCCAGCAGCGTGGCCACCAAACGCGGAATGAGCCAAGGCATTGGAGTGGTCTCGACCGATCAGGACGACAACACCTGAGCCTGCTGGGTCAGGCGGTACCCAGCGCCGCGCACGGTTTCGATCATTCGTGAGCAGCCCACGGGGTCCAGTGCCTCGCGCAGCCGCTTCACATGCACGTCGACCGTGCGCTCCTCGATGAACACGTGATCGCCCCAGACTCGGTCCAGCAACTGCGCCCGGCTGTGAACGCGCTCGGGGTGCGTCATGAAAAAGTGCAGCAGCCGGAACTCGGTCGGTCCGATGCGCACGTCCCGCTCGTCCTTGGACACGCGACGCGTGGCCGGATCGAGCTTCAGACCACCCACATCCACCATCGTGTCGAGTGCTTCTGGCGCCTTGCGCCGCAAGACGGCACGGATCCTGGCCAGCAGCTCATTGGTGGAAAACGGTTTGGTGAGGTAGTCATCGGCCCCAGCGTCAAGGCCGGAAATCATGTCGCCCTCCTCCGCACGGGCCGTCAACATGATGATCGGCAGATCGCGGGTGCGGGCCTGAGTGCGCCAGCGTTTGGCCAAGACGAGTCCCGACTGGCCGGGAAGCATCCAGTCCAGAACCACCAGGTCTGGCAAAACGCCATCCACCGCGGCCTGCGCCTGATCAGCGGTCCCGGCGATGGTCACGTCATAGCCCGCGTGGCGCAGGTTGATGGAGATCAGCTCGGCGATCGCCGACTCGTCCTCGACGACCAGCACCCGGCTCATCGTGGGCTCCTCGACGCTGTCTTCATCGCACCATGGTCTCGACGGCTTCGAGTGAGTTGTGCCTCACGTCGGTGCCCTTGACGACATAGATGATTTGCTCGGCCAGGTTCTTGGCGTGGTCCCCGACCCGTTCGATCGCCTTGGCCACGAACACCAGGTCAATGCTGGACGAGATCGTGCGGGGGTCTTCCATCATGAAGGTGATGAGCTTTCTCAGCAGGCCTTCGAATTCCTGATCGATCTGGTCGTCCTGCTTGAGCACCTCGAGAGCCTTCTCGACATCCAGCCGAGCGAATGCATCCAGGGCCTTGCGCAATTGCGCAATCGCCAGTTCTGACTCGAACTTCAAATCGGCCACGGGCAAGCGCATGCGGGTCGACACCCCGGCACTGATCAGCCGCTGGACGGTGCGCGCCACACGCGCCGCCTCATCACCCACGCGCTCCAGATTGGCGATGCTCTTGCTGATGGCAATCAGCAAACGCAGGTCACGCGCGGTGGGCTGGCGTCTCGCAAGGATGCTCGACAACGCACGGTCAATCTCCACCTCCATCGTGTTGACCTGCTCTTCGCGAGCCAAGACGTCGGAAGCGGTCGCATCGCTGAAGTTGGTCAGCGCATAAATGGCCTGCGCCACCTGAGACTCGACCAGACCGCCCATCTCCAACACGCGGGTCGAAATTTCGCTCAGTTCGGCGTCGAACTGAGTAGACAAATGTTTTTCTGACACGGCTAATCCACCCGAATTAATTTGCAATAAAACCTTCAACCAAAGCGGCCAGTGATGTAATCCTCAGTGTCCTTCTTTTTTGGCTTCATGAAAATATCAGCCGTCGGGCCAATCTCCACCAAATCGCCGAGATACATATACGCCGTGTAATCGGAACTGCGAGCCGCCTGCTGCATGTTGTGCGTCACGATGAGCACCGTGTAGTCAGACTTCAATTCGTGAATCAATTCTTCGATCTTGCCCGTCGATATGGGATCCAACGCAGAGCAGGGCTCGTCGAGCAGCAGCACTTCCGGCTTGATGGCGATGCCTCTCGCAATGCAAAGCCGTTGCTGCTGGCCACCCGACAACCCCGAACCGCTCTGGTTCAACTTGTCTTTCACCTCGGTCCACAAGGCAGCCTTCTTGAGTGCCCACTCCACCCGTTCATCCATCTCAACACGGGGGAGATTCTCGAATAACTTAACCCCAAACGCGATGTTGTCATAGATCGACATCGGAAACGGCGTTGGCTTTTGAAAGACCATGCCCACTCTGGCACGGAGCAAGGAGACATCCTGCTTCGAATTGATGATGTTTTCACCATCCAGAATGATCTCGCCCTCCGCCCTCTGCTCAGGGTACAACTCGAACATTCGATTGAATGTTCGCAACAAAGTGGACTTCCCACACCCCGAAGGACCAATAAAGGCCGTGACCTTTTTCTCTGGTATTTCGATGTTGATATTCTTCAGCGCATGAAATTTTCCATAGAAAAAATTCAGGTTCTTGACTGATATCTTGATATTTTCGGCAACAGGAATATTGACTTTTTGATCCATGATGGATGATTCCTTGAATCAACTCTTGTTTCTGAAAAGAACTCTGGCAATGATGTTCAGCATCAAAACGCCAGCCGTGATGAGAAAGACACCCGCCCAGGCCAATTTTTGCCAATTCTCGTAGGGGCTGAGCGCGAACTTGAATATGGTCACTGGTAGGCTGGCCGTTGGCTCACCAAGGCTGGAGGACCAGAATTGATTTGAGAGCGCCGTGAACAACAACGGGGCCGTTTCCCCCGAGATTCGGGCCACCGCCAGCAGCACCCCGGTGATCACGCCAGCACGAGCCGACTTCAGCGTGATGCTCAAGATGACTTTCCACTTGGGAGCCCCCAAGGCATAGGCGGCCTCGCGAAGCGAACCTGGAATCAGCATCAACATGTTTTCCGTGGTTCTGATGACCACCGGAATGACGATCAGCGCCAGCGCCAAAATTCCGGCATAGGCAGAAAATGCCTTCATGGGCGCGACCACGACCGAGTAGATGAACAACCCAATGACGATTGATGGAGCCGACAGCAAGATATCGTTGATGAATCTCGTGAGTGCGCCCAATTTCGTCTTGTTCCCAAACTCAGCCAGGTAAATACCGGCGAGCACACCGATCGGCGTGCCCAGCAAGGTGGCGAGCGTGACCATCACCAATGACCCGACGATGGCATTGAGCAGCCCACCGGTATCCGCCATGGGGGGCGGGGTCATCTCGGTGAATATGGCGAGGTTCAATCCGCCAAGCCCCAGTCGAACGGTTTCGATCAGGATCCAGGTCAGCCAGAAAAGACCAAAGGCCATCGCCGCCATGGACAACACCAAGGCCACGACATTGACCATCTTGCGATATTGGTGCTTCGCCAGACGCGCCGTGTGCAGGGAAGTGGCCTCGCTCATGCGTTGCTCCCTTCTTGTTTTTGCAGCCGATTGAGCAAGAGCTTGGACAACGAAAGCACCACAAACGTGATGAAGAACAGCACGAGCCCGAGGTAGATCAGCGACGCCTGATGAAGCCCCGGGGCCGCTTCTGCGAACTCATTCGCCAGCGCTGAAGTGATGCTGTTGGCCGCCTCGAACAACGACAAGCTGTTCAGCTGGTTGAAATTACCAATCACGAAGGTCACCGCCATCGTCTCGCCGATGGCGCGCCCCAACCCCAGCATGATTCCGCCAATGACACCTGTCTTGGTGAACGGCAACACGACCTTGGACACCACTTCCCATGTGGTCGACCCGAGGGCATACGCCGATTCCTTGAGCATCGCCGGCGTCACCTCGAACACGTCTCGCATCACTGAGGCAATGAAGGGAATGATCATGATGGCAAGGATCACGCCCGCCGAAAGGATGCCGATCCCCACCGGCGAGCCCGAAACCAGCCCGCGCAGAAATGGCACGTCCGATAAAAGCAACTGAAGGGGCTGCTGCACGTACTTGGACAGGACGGGGCTGAAAACCAGCAACCCCCACATGCCGTAGACGATCGAGGGAACCGCCGCGAGAAGCTCTACCGCGATACCCAGCGGCCGACGCAACCAGTTGGGGGACAACTCGGTCAGGAACAGCGCGATGCCAAAGCTGACCGGAACAGCGATCAACAGCGCGATGATGGAAGTCATCACCGTGCCGTAAATCATCACCAACCCACCAAACTTTTCTTGAACGGGGTCCCACTCACTGCGCCATAAAAACGACACCCCGTATTCCAAAATGGCCGGCCACGCGCCGATCACCAGCGACACGATGATGGCGGCCAAAAGACCCAAGGTCAGCATGGCGGCACCGTGTGCCAAGCCGGAGAAAACCTTGTCGATCCACGGTGACGTTTTTCTCATGGCGGGTGGTTCACCCATTGATCCAAAGCGTTGGAGGCCTTGCTCAATATATCGAGCTTCAGGAATGATCGCAGACACTTTTTCTCCGTTTCATGCATCGGCCGACTTGACGTGCGGCACAGCCGCACGACCCACACCGCCACTCTTCAGGGTTTTCGCCATCGAACAACCCGCGGCACTTGGCGCCACGGGGAGCCTCGCGACCGAACGAGACGAACGCTTCGAAACGGGCAACCCCTTGTTCGACGTTTTGATGGCCCCCCATCGCATCGCAATCCACTTTAAGACAGCTTCGTGACCGCGTCGTGACAGGGTCGGCCCACCAGATGACGCGCTGTAGAGGGCTGCCCGTCCGGGCCGTGCTTATCGATCGGCTGGCGACTTGGCCTCAACGCGCGAGATGGGCACCCTCGTTGCATGCGTGGATCCGATCGACCCAACGGCATCCGCGAGCCTGCGGGCACAAGACGCTGCGAGCCGCTCGTCGTTTGCCTCGACCATCACGCGAAGCACGGGTTCGGTGCCAGACGCACGAATCAGGATGCGCCCTGAATTGCCGAGCTCCTGCTCGATCATTTGTTTCAGCTCGAGCAAGGACCCATGGCGACGCCAGTCGAACCCCGGCGCGATGGCGACGTTGATCAGCGACTGGGGAAACAGCCTGACCGGCTCCAATTGATCGGCCAATGACCGCCCGCTGCGAATTACGGACTGAAAGATCTGAAGCGCGCTGACGATGCCGTCTCCCGTAGAGTGCTTGTCCAGCGCCAGGAGGTGCCCGGAGCCCTCGCCGCCCAGCGTCCACCCTCTGGAAATCAGTTCTTCCAGCACGTAGCGATCGCCGACTCGGGCCCGAACAAACTCCACGCCCTTGTCCCGCAGCGCCAGTTCAACGGCCAGATTCGTCATCAAGGTTCCGACCACACCCGACACGGCCTGGCCCTGAGACAAGCGGTCAGCAGCCAAGGCGTAGAGCAACTCGTCACCGTTGAAAAGCCGTCCGGTGGCGTCGACGATCTGCAATCGATCGGCGTCGCCGTCCAGCGCCACGCCGTAGTGGGCGCCCGATTCCTTGACCGCCTTGACCAATGCCGAAGGGGCGGTGGCGCCAACTCCGGCATTGATGTTGTAGCCGTCGGGGCTGCAGCCAATGGGGACAACTTCCGCACCGAGTTCGTGGAACACCTCGGGTGCCACCTGGTAAGCGGCGCCATGCGCGGCATCGACGACGATCTTCAGACCACGCAACGTGAGGTCGCCGGCAAAGGTGCTCTTGCAAAACTCGATGTAGCGCCCGCGGGCATCGTCCAGTCGTCGCGCCTTGCCAAGGGCCGCGGAGTCAACCCACTGCGCAGGCTGCTCCAGCATGGCCTCGACATTCGACTCCCAGACATCGCTGAGCTTTTCGCCAGAGGCCGAGAAGAATTTGATCCCGTTGTCAAAAAATGGGTTGTGCGAAGCGCTGATGACCACGCCCAGACTCAGCCGGAGTGCGCGTGTCAGGTAGGCCACGCCTGGCGTGGGCAGCGGACCGGTCAACAGCACATCGACGCCGGCCGAGGCAAAGCCCGCCTCCAGTGCTGACTCGATCATGTAACCGGAGATGCGGGTGTCCTTGCCAATCAGCACCGTGGGCTTGGCGGACGAGGCCTTGAGGACCCGGCCGACCGAGTGCCCCAGCCGCAGCATGAGGTCCGGCGTGATGGGGCTTTGACCGACCGTACCGCGAATGCCATCCGTCCCAAAAAGCATTCTGCTCATGGTTGATTTGTCTCTGGGTTAGTTTGAGTGGGCTGCC
>CAIVGK010000059.1 GCA_903905475.1 uncultured Burkholderiales bacterium
CACGCCCAGCGCGCCCACGATGCCCGCGGCATACAGGCCGAACATCACCAGCCCCTGCAACTCGAACCCCAAGCCGCCCACCGCGCGCTGCGGAATGAACGCGCCGATCAGCAGCGCATACACCGGCAGCCGCGCCGAGCACGTCATCAGTGGCGCGATCATGATGGTGACCAGACGGTCGCGCGGGTTGGCGATGGTGCGCGTGGCCATGATCCCCGGAATGGCGCAGGCAAAGCTCGACAGCAGCGGGATGAACGAACGCCCACTCAGACCCACGCCGCCCATCAGGCGGTCCAGCAAGAAAGCCGCGCGCGGCAAGTAGCCCGACTCCTCGAGCACGAGGATGAAGAAAAACAGGATCAGGATCTGCGGCAAGAACACCAGCACGCCGCCCGCCCCGGCAATCACGCCGTCGACCAGCAAGCTGCGCAGCCATGAATCGGGCAACAGCGCAGTGACTGTTTCGCCGACGAACCCGGTGGCGGCCTTGATGAGCTCCATCGGGGCTTGTGCCCAGGCGAACACCGCCTGGAACACCAGAAACAGCACCGCCGCGAGCAGCAGCGGCCCGGCCAGCGGATGCAGGACCACCGCATCGATGCGGTCGCTGGCGGTGTGCGGCACCAGCACGTCGAGCCCCTGACGCTGCAAGATGCCGTGCACTGCCTCGTGATCGGCCTGCATCGAGACTTCGGGCGCGACGGTGCCGGCGGACGACGGCGCGGCGCGCTGCCAGACCTGCGCATCGTCGAGCACAGCGCGCAGCGCATCCGCACCATCGCCGCGGGTGGCCACCGTGGCGACCACCGGCACACCGAGCTCGGCCGACAGGGCCTGCGGATCGATCGCCACGCCGCGGCGCTTGGCCAGATCGATCATGTTGAGTGCGACCACGCACGGCAGACCCAGCCGCTTGACGGCCAGCACGATGCGCAGGCTGCGGCGCAGGTTGGTCGCGTCGACCACGCACACCACCAGATCGGGTCGTTTTTCGCCGACGGCTCGGCCGTAGAGGACATCGCAGGTCACGCGCTCGTCGGGCGAACGCGGATGCAAGCTGTAGGCGCCGGGCAGGTCGAGCACGCGCAGCGCCTGGCCTGCGGGCGTGGTCAGCTTGCCTTCCTTGCGCTCGACCGTGACGCCGGCGTAGTTGGCCACCTTCTGGCGGCTGCCGGTCAACAGGTTGAACAGTGCACTCTTGCCGCAGTTGGGGTTGCCCACCAGCGCCACCAGCGGCCCGCCGCGGTGGACATGGATGATCGACTCGGTCATTCGGTCAGGCGACGGCACCCACGTGAATGCAGGCGGCTTCGGCGCGACGCAAGGCAAAGGTCGACAGCCCCACGCGCACCACCAGCGGATCGCCCCCAAAGGCGCCCCGCGCCATCAGCATCACCCGCTCGCCGGGCATGAAGCCGATTTCCTCGAGCCAGCGAACCCACTCGGACGACGCCGATGGCGATTCGAGGCGCTCCACGACGTGGGCACGACCCAGGGGAATCTGATCAAGTGA
>CAIVGK010000060.1 GCA_903905475.1 uncultured Burkholderiales bacterium
CTGAATTCGACCAGGCGGGCACCTCGCCCTTCATGCGCAAGCTCGGGCTGTTCAATCCGGCCTATGTCGGGTTCGACGAGTTCATCTACCTGGACCTGACCCTGGTCATCCGCCAGTCGATGCAAGGGCTCCTCGACCACGCGCTGTCGTCGCCCGAGGATCTGGTCATCGTCAAGGACTGGCACTACGACTGCTACAACTCCAGCGTGATGCGCATTCGGCCCACACCGATGCGCTTCATCTACGACGCCTTCGTGGCCGGCGAGCGCCCCGCGCTGGTTCTGCCCGGCGATCAGGACTTCATCCACGCGGTGGTGAACAGCCGCCGCGCACGGCACCGGGTGGCGCTGTTTCCACAGACCTCGGTGGTGAGTTTCAAGGCCGTGGTCCGCATCGGCCGACGCGATCCCACGCTGGCGCGCTGGCTGATGGACCAAGCCACAGTGGTCAAGTTCCACGGGCGCCCGCGGATGCATCAGGCCTTCGATCCCATCTACCACTTCTTTCGCATCCGGTTGCGCGATTGGGTCCATGGGCGCCTGCGCTCACCGGTTTCGGTGTCAGAACTCAAGTCGCACTGGTGTGGCGGCCCTGCCCATCGGCGGTAGGCGCAGGCACGCATGTCGTCCTGCGGTGGTCCATCAACCTTGCACCCCCCACCCATGAAGTGCCTTGAACTTCACCCCCAGCCCGCGTGCACCGTCGACGGCTGGACGCGCCACGCCTGCGAGGTGCGGCGCCTGAACGGCGACACCCTGCAAAGCAGCCACAGCCTGTGGTTCGACGTGCCACCCGAGGCACCCGCCTGAGACGACACCGATGCCGAGCCCTACCTGATCGCCGGCCTGATGCTGGCGATGCACGAAGGCCGCAGATGGGCGGGTGGCGCCTTCAGGGTGCCACCGTCACGGGCCCAGAATCTTGGGCATGGCGCATTACCAGCAGCAAAAATTTGTCGACATCGCCCGCAGTCACTACCCTGACTTTTTTTGGGGCAAGAGCATCCTGGAAGTCGGCAGCTGGAACGTCAACGAAACCGTCCGAAGGTTTTTCACCGGCTGCCGCTATGTGGGTGCCGACATCGCCGAAGGACGTGGCGTCGATGTGGTGTGTCCGGGCCAGGATCTGGCCTTTTCAAACGATGAGTTCGACCTGGTCATCAGCGGCGAGTGTTTCGAGCACAACCCGCAATGGGTGGCCACCTTCGAGAACATGCACCGCATGCTCAAGCCCGGCGGGCTGTGCCTGATCACGTGTGCGTCCATCGGGCGGCGCGAGCACGGCACGCAACGAAAAGCGCCCAACACCTCGCTGACGGCGCAAGCCGGCCATGACGACCACTACCGCAACCTCTCGAAGACAGACTTCCTGAACCACTTCGATCTGGGCCGGATGTTCGATGCCCACGAGATGTTCTACAACGTGTACTGCGACGACTTCTATTTCATCGGCATCAAGGCCGGCGGCCCTGGCTTCAAGACCCTCCCCAGCTTGCTGAAAAACGAGGTTCGCGACATCCGCGAAGCCCAGGCGCCGGGTGCACTGCGGGCTGCCTGCAAGAACCTGTCGTTCTGGATGACATTCGCCTGGGCGGCGCTGTTGGGCGAGGACAATTACCACGGCCTGAGATTCAACATCAGCCGCCGTTTGAAGTGGCTGCGCAGCCTGCGGCCGAGCGGGTTCCGATAATGAGGGCCACCAGATGACGCGTCTGGCCGACTCACCGCACCCCTGACGATTCCTGGCTGAACCCACGCCGATGCGCCTCCTTTTCCTGTCGACCGCCACGGGCTACCTGCGCCACAAGCTCGACCCCTCACGCGACCCGTCCTACGTCTACCGAATCCACAACACCGCACTGGCCATACGGCGCCTGGGCGGCGCTGCCGACATGCTGCATTTGTCCGACATGCGCATTCCGGGGCGAGCCAGAGGCTGGGACGTCGTCGTGATCCACCGCCCGGCCATGTCGGCCTCGTTGGCCGCGGCCATGGAGACATTCCGTCGTCACAAGACGCTGGTCTTTGGCGACTTCGATGACCTGATCTTCTCGCCGGCACAGGTGGCTGACCGGCCCTCGGTGCGCATGGGCGAGAAATCGCCCCATGTCGCCTTGGAGCGGGCGCAGCACCACCTCGAAGCCATCCGCGAACTCGATGGCGTGATCGCCTCGACGCCCGTGCTCATCGACGCCTTTGCCGGTCTGGCGAACCCGCCCGCTCGCCGCGTGCTGCTGCCCAACAGCTGGCACCTGGCGTGGGAGCCCCTGCGGCCGGCCGCTCCCGCGCGGCCGGCCGCCCTGCGCGGCGGCAAAACCGTCACCTACTTCAGCGGCACGCGCACGCACGACGCCGACCTGACCATGATCGCCGCCCCCCTCAGCGCCACCCTGGCCGAATTTCCAGGCTTCCGCGTGAGCCTGGTCGGCAAGGTCGGCCGTGACGGGGTGCCTTTCGAGTGCAGCCTCACCCCGAAAGTGCCTTTTGCCAGCTACGGCCAGCGGGTCGCCGCCTCGTCGGTGAACCTCGCGCCGCTCGAGGACACCCGCTTCAACCGCGCCAAGTCGGCGCTCAAGATCATCGAGGCGGGTTTTTTCGGCATCAAGACCGTGTGCTCGCCGATTCCCGACTACGTCGACGCCCCCGCATCGGCGCGCCTGCTGGCGAGCTCGCCGACGCAGTGGCGCGAGGCGCTGCGCGCGGCGTTTCAAGACGTGGTGAACGGCTGCCCCGAGCGCGATCGTGTGCGTCAGGAGATCCAGGAACGCTACGACCCGCTGACCACGGCACGCCGGCTGCTGAGCGATCTGGGCGGTTAGGTCGAGGGCCCACGGACTGCGGCAGCCAACCCGCCAAAGCGTCGAATCTGACCGAAAAATCAGATTCCGCTTGGAACGGTTATCAGATAATTCCTACCCTGTTTGATCGACCGACGGGGTGCCCCAGCCCCGTCACGGGGTTGGACACCGCGACCTTCGGTTCGCGAGGCACTGGCGCACGTCCAGCGCAATTCCCAGGGGCTCTTGCTGGAGTGGTGCCATGAGCGATTCTTCCGCCGCTGAAAACCAGACCCGATCGCGCGCCGCCGATGCCTTGGATCCGGCCCTTGCTGGCGAGCAGGCCAGGACGCTGCTGGCCAGCATGAACAGCTTCCTCGCCAGTGCAGACAGGCTGAGTGCGCGCATCCGTGTGGCGGTCACGATCCCGGTCGGGTTGATGTGCATCTTGGGCTGGGGGCTGCTCAGCGCGTTCGGCTCGGTGTTCATGGGGCAGGCTCGCCATCCGGAACTCATGCTGGCAGGCGGCATCGTCTTGCTGCTGATCGGGCTTCACGGCGCCACCCGCCACGGAACCCGGCAAATCCCGGCGACGCTGCTGGCCGCCATCGTCACGTTGATCTACGGCACGGCCGTGCTGATGAACGGTTTGCTGGCCACCATTTTTCTGGGTGCGATCGTCATTGCCGTGCATGTGGTGACCCCGCCGCGCTCGGCGCTGCTGCTGTCGCTGGCCGCACTGATCGCCACGCCACCGCTGCTGTGGTGGGCCACGGCAGGTCAGCTCAACCTTCCCCATGTGTTCAGGGTCATGATGACCGGGGTGATGGCCATCACCTTCTTGCAGCTGCTGTGCCGCGCCAACGTCCGGTTCAAGGCCGAAGCACTGCGGGTGGCCCGAGGCCTGGAAGCGCTGATGACCCCGTTGAACGCCAGCCTGGAACAAGCGCTGCGCGATCGTGAGCGCGCCGAGCAAGCCCTGGCCAGCGCGCAAGCCGCCGACGCACGGCTCATGGAGCTCAAGGCCCAGCTCGAGGATGCCGTGGGCTCCATGTCGCAAGGCCTCGTGATGGTCGATGCGTTAGGGCGTGTCGCGCTGTGCAACCCGCAGGCCCGAGGCATGCTCGGTCTGACGCAAGGCCAGCTCGATTCGCACGCGCTCTTCACGGACGTGCTCGAACTGCAGGCCGAGCGTGGCGAGCTCGCTCGCGAGGCCGATGCACCGGAGCCGACGTCAAGCGCCGTTGTCGCGCGCCCAGATCAGCGCGATGTCGTCGTTGACGGTGCGGTGCGTCGCACCGTGAACACGCGCGCTGGGCATCACCTCGAGATGAGCACCCGGCGCATGCACTCCGGGTACACCGTGCACACCTACACCGACGTGAGCGACTACGTGCACGCCAACGAGCAGCTGCGCACGACCATGCTGGGCTTGACGATGGCCAAGGAACAGCTGAACACCGAGCTGAGCCGTGCCCGGCGCGAGTCCGACATGAAGCTGAAATTCGTCGCCTCGGTCAGCCACGAGATCCGCACCCCGCTCAACGGCATCGTGGGCATGTTCGATCTGATCGAGCACGGCGGCCTCGACGAGCGGCAGACCGAGTTGCTCGCCGACGTGAAGACCAGCACCCGCCAGTTGCGCAAGTTGACCGACGACATCCTCGATCTGTCTCACCTGAAGCACGCGACGTTCTCGCTGGCGCTGGCACCGCTCGATCTCACCGCCCTCGTCGACAAGGTCGTGCGCGCCGCTCAGGGTGCCGCCCAGCAGACGGGGCTTCGTCTCGAACTGCTCATGCGCGACAGCCCGTGCCCGGTGATCGGCGATGCCCAGCGGCTGCAGCAGATCCTGAACAACCTCATCTACAACGCGATCAAGTTCACGGCCCAGGGCGCCGTGCGGGTGCACGTCGAGTGGCGATATTCAGACACCGACGGCGCGGTGGAGGCGGTCATTTCGATCGCCGACAGCGGCCGCGGCATCACCCCGGCTGCGTTGAACAGCATCTTCGAGCCCTTTCACCAGGGCGACGAGTCCACCAACCGCAACTACGGCGGCACCGGTCTGGGCCTGGCCTTGTGCCGTGAACTGTGCGAGGCCATGGGCGGCAGCATCCGCGCGGCCAGCCGGTTGGGGCACGGCTCGGTGTTCACCGTCATGGTCCGGCTGCCACGCGCAGAGCACGACCTGGACTTCGAGGACACCCAGCCGGCATCGCTCGACGAGTGCGCCTGGAGCCTGGCAGGCAAGCGCGTCCTGGTGGTCGACGACAACCGCATCAACCAGAAACTGCTGTGCATCTGGCTGACCGAAGCCGGCGCCCGCTTCCAGGTGGCCAAAGACGGTGCCGAGGGTCTGCGTGCGGCGTCTGCCGAGTTGTTTGACGGCATCTTGATGGACGTGTCGATGCCGGTGATGAATGGCCTGGATGCGACCCGGGCGATTCGCCTGCTGGCGCGATCCGGCGATGCGCGGCTCACCCGACTCGCGTCGGTGCCGATCATCGGCGTGACGGCCATGGCGCAGCACGAAGACCTGCGACTGTGCCTGGAAGCCGGCATGGACGCTCACCTGAGCAAGCCTTTGCAGCGCGGCAAGTTGCTGCGCACCTTGAACGAGGTGATCGATGCCGAGAACTGGCTGCACAACGTCAGCACGGGCGGCCACCCGAGGGGTCTCGAGTCCACGGCCCCGGACCCCAGGAATCCATGACGCTCAGGTCTCAGGGGGTACTCAAGAGGGCCGTGCTGGCCTTGGGGCTGACGCTCGCCGTCGGCGCCGCCTCGGGTCATTTCATTCGCATGGAACACATGTGAGTTTTTTCAATATATGCATTGTTCGCCCAGAGGGTTATATCTGGTCCAGCTTATTTCTGGATTTGGCGGACCTGATCTCGTTTTCTTTGCGCGACCTGGGCCTGGACAACAGGATTTTGGAGAACAGGATTGATATCGCGGCGAGAAATATAGTAATCGGCTGCCACTTGATGGATATAGATGGCTCTCGAAATATACCGGCCGACACGATATTTTTCAACACCGAGCAGATCGGGGGCCTGCGCAACCCATTGTGGGCTGAGAGAATCTCCCATTTCCTGTCTCGTTTTCCGTCATGGGACTATTCAGAGGAAAACATCAGAAGCCTGACGGATGCTGGCATTGCGGGCACGCGTCTGTTCAGGTTTGGCTATCACCCAAAGCTCAAAAGAATCCCGGATTCCGACGTCAAGGATATTGATATTCTTTTCTACGGCAGCCACAGCGAGGCCCGCAAAAGCCTGCTCGATTCGATGGTGTCGCACGGGATGCAAGTCACCCGACTGCAGGGGGTCTTCGGGGCCGAAAGAGACCACTACATTGGCAGATCAAAAATTGTATTGAACCTGCACCTGTACGAAAGCAAGGTATTTGAAATCGTGCGGGTTCATTATTTAATGAACAATGGAAAGGCCGTATTGAGCCAGTGCGACTCCAACTCCAAGATGGATCCAAATTATTCCAATGGATTGACTTTGGTGCCCTATGAGGATTTGGTTTCCACGGCCCGGAAAATACTCGACTCCGAACCCGATCGGCGCCAGCTCGAAGTGCAGTCTTTACGCCAGATCATGGCATGGGATGCGGTCGAGATCATGCGAGAACTGGTCGGGAATCCCTGCTGACATCGCGGGGCCGCACGCGCCCGGTCACGCCTCAGCCCACGCGGGCATAAAAAAATCCCGGCAGGCTGTGAACCTGCCGGGACCGCAGAGCGAACTGTCGTGAGGGCTTAGATGCCCATGCTCAGACCGATGAAGCTGTAGGTGCCCGTCTTGTTGTAGTACGGATCTTGGCGCACCGACACGTTGCCCGACACGTACACACCCTTGGCGATGCGATAGCTCAGGCCTGCGGATGCAAACCCGCCGGTCGAGCTGCCCTTGGGCAGATCGATCCTGAACGACGACATCCCGATGATCGACGAGGTGCCGGCGTAGCCGCTCATGCCACGGCTGAGACCGCCCGTGACGCCAGCGCCGAGGTTGTAGCCCACGCTTTCATCGAGCTTGCCCTGCAGCTTGATGCCCAGCGTGCCCGACTCCGGCCGCATCTTGAACTTGTCGTAGGAGACCGGGTAGACCACATGTTCCCCCGCCGTCTCGGTGTAAGCCGAGCGGGTGACCTTCGAATGGCTGAACCCGAGGTACGGCGTGATCAGCAGCCCGTTGGTGCGCAGACCGAAACCGATCTCGCCCGACACGGTGCTCGCATTGAGCTTGGCCTTGCCCGAGCCCGATTCGGTGAAGTCCGCATCGGAGCCGTTTCGGTTGATGTCGACCTTGCCATCCTTGGTCGCGGCAGACACCTTCGCGCTGAAGCCGGTGCCGTCCGTGTTCTGGTCAAACGCCACGAAGCCACCGAAGATCGAGCGGTCCTGCGCGCTGACGCCACCGATCGTCTGCTTGCCCGACCGGGTGTCGAAGAAGCCACCGAGGCGGAAGTTGTCGGTCAAGCGCAGCGAGCCGATCACCACCGCGTTGGTGGAGTTGGTCACGCTGGAGTCGCCGTTGCGGGCAAACACCGACAAGCACACGCCGCGCTCGTCAAAGTAGCGGCAGTCGTAGTTGGCCGTGGTGAGCAAATCGCCCAGACGCGAGCGCATGACCGACTGCAAGCTGCTTCCCGACTGCCTCAGCGTCGCCTGGGTGTTGAGGGCATCCGGGCCGAACGTCAGGAGCATGTCCCCGGACGTTGCATCCTCGCCACCCGTCGGCACA
>CAIVGK010000061.1 GCA_903905475.1 uncultured Burkholderiales bacterium
CTCGATGGAAATGGGCGCTTCGCAACTGGCCTTGCGGCTGGTCGGATCGCTCGGGCGCATCGATCAGCAGCATCTGCGCACCGGTGCGTTGAAGGACGACGAGTGGGGCCGCCTCACCGAAGCCATCGAGAAGCTCGGCCGGGTCAACATGTACATCGATGAGAGCCCGGCGCTGACGCCCGGCGAGGTGAGGGCGCGGGCGCGCCGGCAGGCCCGGCAGTGCGGACAACTCGGCCTGATCGTGGTCGATTACCTGCAGCTCATGAGCGGCAGTGGCGGGGCGAACGAAGAGAACCGTGCCACCGTGATCGGCGAGATCTCGCGCGGCCTGAAGTCGCTCGCCAAGGAACTCAAGTGCCCGGTGATCGCGCTGTCGCAGCTCAACCGCAGCGTCGAGTCACGCACCGACAAGCGACCGATGATGAGCGACCTCCGTGAGTCCGGTGCCATCGAGCAGGATGCCGACGTCATCATGTTCATCTACCGCGACGAGTACTACACGAAGGAAGCCTGCAAGGAACCCGGGGTGGCCGAAATCATCATCGGCAAGCAGCGCAACGGGCCGACCGGCACGGTCAAGCTGACCTTCTTGAAGCCACTGACCAAGTTCGACAATCTGGCGCCGGGCAGTGCCGGCTCCGATTACTGAATCCGAAGGTTCAGCCCACCCGCCGCGCGCCCCTTGATCTGCCCCAGGCTCACCTGCGTGCCCTTGGTGCAGTAGCGGGACCTGAGGTCATTGATCCTGGCGGTCAACGGCTCGGTGTTGTCGATGGCGGCTGCGTGTCGGGTGAGCACGGCGTTGGCCAGGTCGATGAGCTTGGCGTTGCCGGTTTCCGAGCCCTTGACCAGCAAAGCTTCCACCGAGTTGGACGGGCAACCCGTCACGCTGTGTGACATGGCTTTCTCGGCCATCAAATTGATGGCGTGAAGGCCTTCGCGGATGATCTCGCAATAGGTGGCGTCCTGACCTGCGGCGCTGCACAGCAGCTCACACGAGGCCTTGGACACGCAAAAGCGCTGGGCGAGCTGCTCGACCCACATCTCGGCGTCGGGCAACTGGATTTCGGTGCTTCTCAAGCGCCCCAGCATGGCCAGCAAGTTGGTGGCGCACTCGTAGTCAAAGTCTTCACGCCGGATGTCTGAAGCCAGTTCACGGGTCAGACGGACGCAGTCGCCGACCTTGCGCGCGGTCAAGAGGTGGAACACCTGGCAGATGCTCATGAACCGCTGCAGCCGGATCGAGTCGGGCCGCCGGCTCAGCGTTTGCTCAAGGTTGGCGATGATCCGGTTGAATTCCTTGGCATCGCGGTTGTCGAAATACAGCATGCACAGCAAGACCAGGGTCTGGGCGTCGAACATCTTCGATTTGAGACCCAGCCGGACCGTTCGGTCCAGGGACTTCAGGGCCTCTTCCTTCTCCCCCGAGAAGAAGGCCAGCATTCCCTGCTTTTGAAGGCGTGGGATGCTTTGCGGGGTGACCCGCAGTGAATCTCGGTACGTGGCCATCGCCGCTTGCATGTCGCCTTGCTCGAGCTGAATGCGGCTCATCACGTCATAGGCGTCGGCGTAACTGGGCTGCTCAGCGATCAGGCTTTCGAGGATCCGGGTGGCTTTGGGCGCCTCACCCGACTCCAGTTCGGCACGTGCCAGACCGAGTTTGGCCCAGGGCAAGGCCTTGGACTCGTTGACCGCCGCGTACAGGCACTTGGCGGACTCGTGGTCTTCGACGCGCAAGAAGAGTTCGGCACCCATGCGTGCGGCGTACAGCCAGAACTCGCCGCGCGCCTCATATCGCGCCATGCACATCTTGGCGGCCTCAGCGTAGCGGCCCGCCTGGATCGCTTCGAAGATGTAGCCCAGGGTCCGCTTGCGGTGACGTGCCGAGATCACCCGTTCTTCCAGCGCGAGCGCGGTGTGGGGCTTGACCAGGTAGCCGTCCAGCGCCGACTCGGCCGCCTCAGCCACCTTGAGGTACGAGCACTCGCCCGTCACCATGATGAACACCGTCGAAAACGGAAGCAGTTGGGCTTGCCGCAGGTCATCGAGCAGTTCCTGTCCTGAGATCGAGGCGTGGTCAAAGTGGTAGTCGCAAACCACGATGTCAAACACCCTGGCTTCGAGCTCCTGCCTGGCGTCGACGATCCGGCTGGTTTGCGACACCTGGCCCACGCCCATGTCGCGCAAGATGTTGATCAGCGCACTGCGCGACGTCGGGTTCGCGTCGATGACCAGCGCCTTGCATTCCTTGATATCGGGGTCGGCGAGTCTCATGACGTTGGGTTGGGGATGCGCGCGGCTGGGGGGACAGGCCGACAGCCTGTTTCCACGGTGTAAGCGGCAAAGGCAAACGGCAGGGTCATGGTCACTGGCGGCCTGGGGTTGACAGATCTGTTCATATCGGAAACCCGCACTCGAGCCTGAGCGTTAATTCATGTCGATTCAGTCACGGATCGGCGGCCCCCCCCGGCGGCGCAGTTCAAACCCTCCATTGCAGTCCGCCCACCGAGCGCAGCGGGTTCTTGCCCACGTTGATTGGCAATCCCTTCGGGCAACAGCACATCTTCAGGTCATGGACCTTGGCATCGCGCGTTTGCGAGCCTTTGAGCAGCAGCGTCTCGACCGTGAGGGCTGGTGAACGCCGAAATGGCGTGGCTCATGGCCGCTTCGGCCATGCTGCCGGTGCTGCTGTAAGCAGCTTGAATCAGCACCCGATAGGCAGGGTCGTTGCCAGTGGCAATGCACAGCAGGTCGCACGAGGCCTTGGACACGCAAAAACGCTGCGACAACTCGGCGACCCACGCGTCAGCCTCTGGCGAACTGAGTGTTCGCCTTGCGCAGGCGCAGCAGCACGGCCAGCAGATTGAAGGCCGATTCGCAGTCGAACTCGGTGTGCGCGATGTCTTCCGACAGCTTGCGGCTCAGGGCCAGGAAGCCCGGCACATCTCGCGAGAGCAGCCGGTGCAAGGCACCGACGGCCGTGGACATCCAGTGCAGCCAAACGTTGCCCGGGCGACCTTGCGCGGCATGGCCGCCGCGCGGGAGAACCGGTCCAGCCGGCCCAGCCCGCGCGGGGGGATCAACTCACTTGAAGATGTCCTTGACGCGGTCTGACCAGGACTTGGAGTTGGGCGAGTGCTTGTCGCCGCTCTTTTGGAACGACTCTTCCAGATCGCGCAGCAGCTTGCGCTGCGGTTCGGTCAACTTCACGGGTGTTTCGACCGTGACGTGGCAATACAGGTCGCCGGGGTAGCTCGAACGCAGCCCCTTGATGCCCTTGCCGCGCAGCCGGAACGTCTTGCCGTGCTGGGTGCCTTCGGGCAACTCGATCTCGGCCTTGCCGCTGAGCGTGGGCACATGAATCTGACCGCCAAGTGCGGCCGTCACCAGGCTCACCGGCGCCGTGCAGTGCAGGTCGTCGCCATCGCGCTCGAAGATCTCGTGCGGCTTGACGCGGATCTCGATGTACAGGTCGCCCGCGGGGCCGCCGTTGGTGCCTGGCTCGCCGTTGCCGGCCGAGCGTATGCGCATGCCTTCGTTGATGCCCGCGGGAATCTTGACCTCGAGCGTCTTGTTCTTCTTGATGCGGCCCTGGCCGTGGCATGTCATGCACGGCTCGGGGATCACCTTGCCGATGCCGCGGCAGGTCGGGCAGGCTTGCTGGATGCTGAAGAAGCCCTGCCGCATCGTGACTGCGCCCGAGCCATTGCACGTGCCGCACACCTTCGGGCTGGTGCCCGGTTTCGCGCCAGTGCCGTGGCAGGTGTCGCAACTTTCGTAGGCCGGGATGCGGATTTGCGTGTCCTTGCCTGCGGCGGCTTCCTCGAGCGTGATCTCCATCGTGTACGAGAGATCGCTGCCCCGAAAGACCTGCTGGCCGCCACCACCACCGCCGCCGCGCCGCTGCCCACCGCCGCCGCCTGCGCCCCCAAAGATGTCGCCAAAGATGTCGCCGAAGGCTTCCGCGAAGCCTCCCATGCCGTCACCGCCGCCGCCGGGTCGAAACCCGCCACCCATGTTGGGGTCGACGCCGGCGTGGCCGTATTGGTCGTAGGCCGCGCGTTTTTGCGCGTCGGAGAGCATCTCGTAGGCCTCCTTGGCCTCCTTGAAGCGCTCTTCGGCTTTCTTGGCATCGTCGCCCTGATTGCGGTCAGGGTGGTGCTTCATCGCGAGCTTGCGATAAGACTTCTTGATGTCTTCCTCGGTGGCGTTCTTCGCCACGCCGAGGGTTTCGTAGTAATCGCGCTTTGCCATCGGTACATCCGTCACGCCGCAGCGTCTGGTTCAAACAAGAACGCCGCGCCGGATCTCAGCGAGCGCTGGGGCATCCTGACGCGGCGCAGACACCGGGTTGCCCCGGTGCCGCAGCTTCATCGTTGTCGCGTCACTTCTTTTCTTTGACTTCGGTGAACTCGGCATCCACCACGTTGTCATCGGCAGGCTTGTCTGACGCAGCTGCCGATTGTGGCTCGCCCCCGCCAGCGGCCGCACCGGCGGCTGCTGCCGCCGCCTGAGATTCGGCGTAGACCTTCTCGCCCAATTTCTGGCTGGCCGTCATGAGCGCTTCGGTCTTGGCCTCGATGTCGGCCTGGTCCTCGCTCTTGAGCGACTCTTCCGAGTCCTTCAGAGCGGTTTCGATCTTTTCCTTCTCGCCCGCTTCGAGCTTGTCGCCATGCTCGGCGAGGCTCTTTTTCACGCTGTGCACCATCGCATCGGCCGAGTTGCGCGCCTGGATCAGACCGAGCTTTTTCTTGTCCTCGGCGGCGTTCAGTTCGGCGTCTTTCACCATCTGCTGGATTTCAGCTTCGGTCAGGCCGGAGTTGGCCTTGATGGTGATCTTGTTTTCCTTGCCGGTGCCCTTGTCCTTGGCGCCCACGTGCAAGATGCCGTTGGCATCGATGTCGAAGCTCACCTCGATTTGTGGCGTGCCGCGTGGTGATGGTGGGATGCCTTCGAGGTTGAACTCGCCCAGGCTCTTGTTGCCCGAGGCCATCTCGCGCTCGCCCTGATAGACCTTGATCGTCACGGCCGGCTGGTTGTCGTCGGCCGTGCTGAAGGTCTGTGCGAACTTGGTCGGGATGGTCGTGTTCTTCTGGATCATCTTCGTCATCACGCCGCCCAGGGTCTCGATGCCCAGGCTGAGCGGGGTCACATCGAGCAGCAGCACGTCCTTGCGGTCACCGGCGAGCACCTGGCCCTGAATGGCCGCACCCACGGCCACGGCCTCGTCAGGGTTGACGTCCTTGCGCGGCTCCTTGCCGAAGAACTCCTTGACCTTCTCTTGCACCTTGGGCATGCGGGTCATGCCGCCGACCAGGATCACGTCGTCAATCGCGCCCACGGCGATGCCGGCGTCCTTGATCGCGATGCGGCACGGAGCGATCGTGCGTTCGATCAGGTCTTCGACCAGTGCTTCTAGCTTCGAGCGGCTGAGCTTGATGTTCAGGTGCTTCGGGCCGGAGGCATCGGCGGTGACGTAAGGCAGGTTGATGTCTGTTTGCGCGCCGCTCGACAACTCGATCTTGGCTTTTTCGGCGGCTTCTTTCAGGCGCTGCAGGGCCAGCACGTCCTTGCCCAGGTCCACGCCTTGGTCCTTCTTGAACTCGGCGATGATGAAATCGATGATGCGCTGGTCGAAG
>CAIVGK010000062.1 GCA_903905475.1 uncultured Burkholderiales bacterium
CCACTTACAGCAGCTGTCCTGCCGAGGGCGGCGAGAAAGCCTGGGAGCTGAGCACCTCGCGGGTCAAGATGGATTTCGAGGCCAATGAGGGGGTTGCAGAGAACGCCGTGCTGCGCTTCCTGGGGGTGCCCATCCTGGCGTCGCCGATCTTGCGGTTTCCGCTGACCGACGAACGCAAGTCCGGGTGGCTGCCGCCCAGCGTCGCGATCGACAGTCGCGCCGGACTGCAGGTGCAGATGCCTTGGTACTGGAGCCTCGCGCCCAATCGCGATGCGACCCTCACCCCCTTGCTCAGTACCAAGCGCGGGTTGGGCTTGGGCACGGAGTTCAGGTACCTCGAGCCGGACTACCGCGGCCAACTCAACCTGGATGTCCTCCCTGATGACCGCGTGGCGGGACGATCGCGGTACTCCGTCGGCGTGCGCCATGAGGTGCTGTGGGCTGACCGCACAGAGCTCAAGGTTCGCGCGCTGCGGGTGTCCGATGATGACTACTGGAAGGACTTCCGGCACGAGTCGAACCCGGACGACATCACGCCGCGGCTTCTGCTCTCCGACATCCGTGCCACCCGCCCCTTCGGCAACTGGACGACCTACGCGCGGGTGCAGAGTTGGCAGGTGCTGCAAAACCCCGACAGCCGGTTCGAGACGCCATATCAACGCTTGCCGCAGATCGGAGCGCGAATCACGCAACCGCTCGACTACGGTCTGGAGGTCGGCTTTGAGGGCGAGTTCAACCAATTCGTCAATCCGGCCGGAACCGTCACGCCCAACCGCCAGGAAGGTTCCCGGCTGCATTCGCTGGCGTCCCTCAGCATGCCATTGCTGAGTTCAGGCTGGAGCCTGACGCCAAAGATCTCATTCAATGCCGCGTCGTACGCACTCGACCGACCGATGGCCGATGGCAGCAAGCAGACCTCGCGCGTGATCCCGACCGTCAGCCTCGACAGCGCCTGGGTTCTTGAGCGCGACACGAGCTGGTTTGGGCGAGATCTGCGACAGACGCTGGAGCCCAGGCTTCTGTACATCAACACGCCGTACCACCGTCAGGACGACCTGCCGAACTTCGACTCGGCAGCCAAGGACGTCAACTTCGAGTCAAGCTTCAGCGAGAACACGTTCTCCGGCGTGGACCGCGTCTCCGACTCGCATCAGGTCACGGCCGGCGTCACCACCCGGCTGCTCGACCCGCGAACCGAAGCCGAGCTCATGCGGCTCGGTCTGGTTCAGAGCTACCTTTTCCGTGATCAGCGCATCACGCCCGACAACAAGCCGCTCACCCGGCGCATTTCCGACTTGCTGCTGCTCGGCTCGACCAACGTGATCCCGCAGTGGACGGTCAACGGTTCGATGCAATACCGGCCTGAGCTCGGGAAGTCTGTTCGGTCGACCTTTGGCGCCAGCTACTCGCCCGGACCGTTTCGCACGGTTGCCCTCAACTACCGCTTCACGCGTGATCAGTCGGAGCAAGTGGAGCTGGGCTGGCAGTGGCCGCTGTTCGGCCGCACGCCAGACCAGGCGTCGGCATCCGCGGGGTCAAGTCGCTGCAGCGGTTCGCTGTACACCGTGGGCCGCGGCAACTACAGCACCCGCGACAAGCGCATCATCGACGCGTTGCTCGGCTTTGAATACGACGCCGGGTGCTGGATCGGGCGCGTCGTGGCCGAGCGCCAGTCCACCGGCCAAAGCGAAGCGACCACCCGGCTGATGATCCAGCTGGAACTCGTCGGGCTGTCTCGACTCGGATCCAATCCGCTTCAAGCCCTGCAGCACAATGTGCAGGGATACCGGCTCTTGCGAGACGGGCCGCTTGCCCCGCAGACCACCAGCATTTATGACTGAACACTTCAGATTGACTTTGGGCGCCGCTCTGGTTTGTGGCGCATTGGCTTTTGGGGCCGCGGCCGCACGGGCGCAAGCGCCCTCCGGCGCGACGGTGCGCATGGGCGACTACATCGTGGCGGTGGTGAATCAGGAGTTGCTCACCGCACGCGAGGTCGAACAGCGCATGAACGCCGTTCGTGAAGCCGCCGCGCGTGCTGGAGCCACCTTGCCGCCGCCAGACGAGTTCCGGCGCAAGGTCTTCGACACCATGCTCGACGAGCGCGCGCAGATGTCCAACGCACGCGAGCTCTTCGTGAAGATCGACGACGCCGAAGTGGAGCGGTCCGTGCTCAACGTGGCGGCGCAAAACCAGCTCACGCTGGCGCAACTGCGACAGCGGCTCGCCGAGGAGGGCATGGACTACACGCGTTTTCGGAACAACCTGCGTGACCAGATTCTTGTCGACCGTGCGCGCGAGCGAGAAATGCAAATCCGCATTCGCATCACGGACGCCGACGTCGATGCGCTTCTCGAAAAGAAGCGCCAGCAGTCGGGTGGCAAGCCAGAGTACAACCTGGCGCAGATTTTGGTGACGGTGCCTGACGGCGCTGCTGCTGCGCTTGTGAGCGAGCGCGAGGCGCGGGCGGAAGCGGCATTGGCTCGCGTCAAGGCCGGCGAGCCGTTCGAAGTGGTGGCTCGCGAGGTTTCCGAGGATGCCAACAAGGCGGTTGGCGGTGCCCTGGGGCTGCGCCCGCTGGACCGGCTGCCCGATGTGTTTGCCGACAGGGTGCGCGATCTGAAATCGGGGGAGTTGTCTCCCACGCTGTTGCGCACAGGAGCGGGCTTTCACGTGCTCAAGTTGCAAGAGCGACGCGACGTGCAGGCTTTCACGGTGACCCAAACGCATGCGCGCCACATCTTGCTGCGGGGTTCGCCGCAATTCGATCAGGCCGCTGCGGGACGCCAAATGATGGAGTTCAAACGGCAGATCGCCTCAGGCGCCACCACGTTCGAGCAAGTGGCCAGAGACCACTCGGAAGACTCCAGCGCGCAGCAAGGTGGCGATCTGGGTTGGACTTCACCAGGCACATTCGTCCCCGAATTTGAAGACGTCATGGTGGCGCTGCCGATCGGTGGGGTTTCCGATCCGCTGGTGACGCGCTTTGGCATGCATTTGATCCGCGTGGATGAGCGCCGACAAACTGCGCTTGATGCCAAGCAAGAGCGCGAGCAGGCTCGCGGTCTGCTGCGCGAAGAGCGCTACCCCGTTGCATTGGCTGAGTGGAACAAAGAGTTGCGTGCGCGCGCTTACGTGGAATTGCGCGAGCCTCCTCCGTAATGCCGACTCTGGCGAGAGCGGCCAGCCCACGCCGGTTGACGCGCCGAGGGAGCGAGGCATGAGTCATGTCGCGCGCAAGCGCTTCGGGCAGCACTTTCTCACCGACCGCGTGGCCATTGACGCCATCGTCGATGCGATTCGGCCCGAGCCGGAGGACGCGATGGTCGAAATCGGCCCGGGGCTTGGCGCCATGACCTTGCCGCTGCTGCAGTACGTCAAGCCGCTGACCGTGATCGAACTGGACCGCGATCTGGCGGTGCGCCTGCGCCAAAACGCAGCGTTGCATGTGATCGAGGCGGACGTGTTGACGGTCGACTTCCCGGCGCTGGCTGCCGCTGCAGGCCGCCCGCTGCGCGTCGTGGGCAACCTGCCCTACAACATCTCGACGCCCATCCTCTTTCACTTGCTGCCATCGGCCGCACACATCGTCGACCAGCACTTCATGCTTCAAAAGGAAGTGGTCTCGCGCATGGCGGCTGCGCCAGGCAGCAAGATCTACGGTCGACTGTCGGTGATGCTGCAGTGGCGTTACGACATCGAATCCGTGCTCGACGTGGCGCCCGAGGCGTTCGACCCTCCGCCGAAGGTTCAATCGGCCATCGTTCGGATGCGACCTCTGCCGCAGCGGGCCGACATTGATGCTGGTCTGCTGGGCGAGCTGGTGACGGTGGCGTTTTCGCAGCGCCGAAAAGTCCTGCGCAACACCTTGGGCCGATGGCTGGACGAGAGGTCGTTCTGCGGGCACTTCGATCTGCAGCGTCGTGCCGAAGAGGTGACCGTGAGCGAGTACCTCAGCTTGTGCGTCGATCTTGCACAGCGGTGATCGGGACACGATGAGATCGGCTCACGCTGATCTCATCGCGGTCAGCTCACGCGGCGTTCAGCCACATCGATGTGTCGAACGCGCTGCTCATCAACGGCATGTTCATGCCGAAGCTGGCGTTGGCCGCACTCTTGGCGGCGGGCTTGGCTGGCTTTTCGGGGGGGCAGGGTGTTTCGGTAGCCCGCTCCCAAGAACTGAGTTCTTGAGAGCGGGCTACTGAAAAGAATAGAAGCACCTGAACGGGACTTTCCGCTCGGCCCAGAAATCAGCCGCATCTCGGAAAACATCCAGCAACTGCTCACGCGCCTCCCGATCGAAGCGAGCGTTGTCAGGAAGTTGTTCGAGCACCACCACAAACCCAGGTTGCGACCCGGCTTTGTGCACCAGATCCGTCATGCAGTCGTAGAGCGCATCAAGGTTCTTCCCGAAGTGAACCGGGAAGAGAAACGACTCGGCGATCGTGTCGAGAACTTCCTGCTTGGACTGCGCGGCTGTCAGGTTGGCATAGAGGAAGTGCTGGTCCGCGCTTTGAGCGGCCTGCATCAAGTCCTCCACGCGATAAGCGCGGATCGACTGGACAATGTTTGAACGGACGGTCTGCAAAAGCATGGACTCGTGCCTCCTTTGGTCAATAAACCCTGTGGCCATCACTCAACGATCAGGCCGAAACTTGCGTAATGGTCGCCACTGTAAAAACAGGCCTCGGGTGTTCGAGGTTGACCTCCACCACAAACAATGCGTCGGGCACCCCTGCCAACGGCAGCTGGGGTGCGCACGGTGTACTCGCGATAAAAACCCCTCGGCTTCCCGGGGAGCAAGCTTTCACGGTTGGCAAAAACCGAGCCGTCCTTCGCATAGGGGAACGGCCCGCCGGAACGGATCAACCTGTGCGTGAACTGTGCCTCTTGAGGAAGCTGAGCCCACTCAACGCGACTTCCTTGCTTCTGCGGGGCCTCTGCATCCACCCAGCCGGTAAAGCAGCTGGCGCCGACCAAGAAAAGCGCAAGAACAGACACCTGCGCTGATTTGACAATCCACCGACGAGACCCTGGGGGGCCTGAGAGCAGCACGGGTATTCCCTCAGAACTCAAGTGCGCATGGTAGCGAATCGGCCCGAAAAGCTCAAGCTGATGCCTCAAATAAGGGCAACAGACATGGCATCAAAGTGCGCACTTACATCCAATGAAGTGCTGAGAGGGCCAATTCCAGAAAACCGAGCGATCGAGGCCGGGGGCAACCGCGCAAGCCCGCCCCGCAGCCCGAAGCCCTCAGGGCTTGATCAAGGAGGCTCCATTCGGGGGGTCAGCGAACGGCATTGGCGTCTGCGACCGTGAGGGCGGTCATGTTGACGATGCGTCGCACCGTGGCCGAGGGGGTCAGGATGTGGACGGGTTTGGCCGCGCCGAGCAGCACCGGCCCGATCGCAATGCCGCCACCGGCCGCGGTCTTGAGCAGGTTGTATGAAATGTTGGCCGCATCGATGTTGGGCAGCACGAGCAGGTTGGCCTCTCCACTGAGAGTACTGTCGGGCATCAGGCCGCGCCGGTAATTGGCGTCAAGCGCGGTGTCGCCGTGCATTTCTCCGTCGACCTCCAGCCACGGAGCGCGCTCCCGCAACAACGCGAGTGCCTCGCGCATCTTGACCGCCGAGGGCTGGTTGCTGGAGCCGAAATTGCTGTGTGACAGCAGCGCCGCCTTGGGGCGCAGCCCCAGGCGCAGCATTTCCTCGGCGGCCATGGTGGTGATCTCTGCCAGTTGCTCTGCCGTCGGGTCGTAGTTGACGTGGGTGTCGACCAGCATGACCTGCCGGCCAGGCAGCAGCAGGCTGTTCATGCAGGCAAACGTCTTGGCGCCCTCTCGCAGGCCGATCACCTGTTCGACGTACTGCAGGTGCAGCGCGGTGGTGCCCCAGGTGCCGCACAGCATGCCTTCGACCTCGTTCTTGTGCAGCAGCATGCAGGCGATGAGCGTCAGGCGCCGACGCATCTCGATCTTGGCGATCTGCTCGGTGACGCCCTTGCGTGCGGTGAGTTGGTGGTAGGTTTGCCAGTAGTCACGGTAGCGGAGGTCGTTTTCGGTGCTGACCAGGTCGTAGTCGCGTTCAGCCTCAAGACGCAGGCCGAACTTGGCGATCCGCGAGGCGATCACCGCCGGGCGGCCGATGAGCGTGGGACGCGCCAGGCCCTCATCGACAACGATCTGCGCGGCGCGCAGGACGCGTTCTTCTTCTCCTTCGGCGTAGGCGACGCGCTTTTTCAGCGCTCGCTTGGCGATGTTGAAGATGGGCTTCATCGTCGTGCCCGAGGCATAGACGAAGCTTTGCAGCTTTTCAACGTAGGCGCTCATGTCCGGAACCGGCCGCGAGGCGACGCCAGACGCAGCAGCAGCCAGGGCCACGGCTGGCGCGATCTTCATCATCAGCCGCGGATCAAACGGCTTGGGGATCAGGTATTCCGGCCCGAAACTCAGCGTGGCGCCGGCATAGGCCGCTGCCACCACCTCGCTTTGCTCGGCCTGCGCCAATTCGGCAATCGCATGCACCGCGGCGATTTCCATCTCGACCGAGATCGTCGTGGCGCCCGAGTCGAGCGCCCCGCGAAAGATGTACGGGAAGCACAGGACGTTGTTGACCTGATTGGGGTAGTCCGAGCGGCCGGTGGCGATGATGGCGTCATCGCGAACGGCCTTGACGTCCTCCGGGAGGATTTCGGGCGTCGGATTGGCCAGCGCAAAGATGATCGGATTGGCGCCCATCGTTGCGACCATGTCCTTCTTGAGGACTCCGCCGGCGCTCAGACCCAGGAACACGTCGGCGCCTCGAATCACGTCGCTGAGACTGCGGTGCGGCGTGTCTTGGGCAAAGACGATCTTGTCCTCGTCCATCAGGGCCGGACGGCCCACATAGACCACGCCGGCCAGGTCGGTGACCCAGATGTTTTCGCGAGGCAGGCCCAGCTTCATGAGCAGGCCCAGGCAGGCCAACGCGGCCGCGCCTGCTCCGGAAGTCACGAGCTTGACCTGCTTGATGTCCTTGCCCGAGACCTTCAGGGCATTCAACATGGCGGCGCCCACCACGATGGCCGTGCCGTGCTGGTCGTCGTGGAAGACCGGGATCTTCATGCGCTTGCGCAGCGCACGCTCGACATAGAAGCAGTCGGGTGCCTTGATGTCTTCGAGGTTGATGCCACCGAAGGTGGGCTCCAGCGCCGCGATGGTGTCGATCAGCTTGTCGAGGTTGCGTTCGGCCAACTCGATGTCGAACACATCGATGCCCGCAAACTTCTTGAACAGCACCGCCTTGCCCTCCATCACCGGCTTGGCCGCCAGCGGGCCGATGTCGCCCAGCCCCAGCACCGCAGTGCCGTTGGTGATGACCGCGACCAGATTGCCGCGCGAGGTGTATTTGTAGACATTGGCCGGGTCGGCCACGATTTCTTCGCAGGCCGCGGCGACCCCGGGTGAATAAGCCAAGGCCAGGTCGCGCTGGTTGACCAGCTGCTTGGTCGGAGCGATCGCCACCTTGCCGGGGGTCGGAAACTCGTGGTATTCGAGCGCGGCGCGCCGCAACTCGGCTTGTTTCACATCGTTGGGGGTGGTCATGTGGCCTGATCTCGCTGAGTGGCGCGCGGCGGGCGCAAGGGGCGTCAGGGCCTGCCGCAGTGGGGGCTCGGTAACGAGCTTTTTCCCAGGGGCCAGGAGTGACAAACGCTGCCTGATTGTAGGAGCGCACCTGTCGGCAGCCTTGCTTGGCGGCCCGGTTCGGCCCGGCCGACCGCGCGCCGAGGCAGGCAGCGCCCGTCGTGTGTTCTTTTCGCAAAGCCCCACGACTCACTGAGGGTGCGGGACGCATGCGCTCAACGCGGAGAATGCGCGCATGTCGCTCGGTGAATTTGACCTGATTGCCCGCTATTTCGACCGTCCGGTGCGGCGCGCAGCGTTGGGCATGGGTGACGACTGTGCGCTGTTGTCCCTGCAGCCCGGAATGCAGCTGGCGGTTTCGTGCGACATGCTGGTCGAAGGTCGTCACTTCCTGTCGACCGTGGATCCCGAGCGCTTGGGCCACAAGGCGTTGGCGGTCAATCTGAGCGACCTGGCCGCCTGTGGCGCCGAGCCGCTGGCCTTCACGCTCGCACTGGCATTGCCGCAGACCGACGAGGTCTTTCTGGCCGGCTTTTCGCGTGGTCTGCTGGCGCTGGCGGACGCCGCCGGTTGCGAGTTGATCGGTGGCGACACCACGCGCGGCCCGCTCAACATCTGCATCAGCGTGTTCGGCCAGGTGCCGGTGTGCTCGGCCGTCACAGGGGCATTGCTGCGCTCGGGCGCACGGCCCGGCGACGATCTGTATGTCAGCGGCACTCTTGGCGACGCCCGGCTGGCGCTTGAGGTGTTTCGCGGCACCGTCTTGCTTGACGGTGCTTCCTTTGATGCGGTGCGCAAGGCGATGGAACTGCCCCAGCCGCGCGTCACGCTCGGGGTGGCCTTGCGCGGCGTGGCCAGCAGTGCCATCGACGTGTCTGACGGGCTGCTGGGCGATCTGGGTCATGTGCTGCAGCGCTCCGGCGTCGGTGCCGTGGTGGAGGTCGATACGGTGCCGCTCAGCAAGGTGATGCGTGCGCAGCCGCTGAGTCTGCAGCGCCTTTGCACCCTGAACGGTGGCGACGACTACGAGCTGCTGTTCACGGCACCAGCTGTGGGTGCCGCTGCGGTGGCCGCCGCCGCTGCTGCTGCTGGGGTGGCGGTCACGCGCATCGGACGCATCACCGAGCGCGGGGACGCTGGCGGCGCACGGCCACAGCTCGTCGATGCGCAAGGCCGACCGGTGGGCCACCCCGAGCGCTCCTTTGACCACTTCCGCACATGAACGATGACCCCATCTTGCCGCGGGCTGCCCCCGCAGCCCGCGCCACCCCGCAGCGGCCCAGCGTGCGGCTGCTCTTGAGCCATCCGGCCCATGCCATCGCCCTGGGTTTTGGCAGCGGCTTGTCGCCCGTGGCGCCGGGCACTGTCGGCACGCTGTGGGCCTGGCTGGCGTATCTGGTGATTCAGCCGCGGCTCGGCACCACCGAGATGGGCGTGTTGCTGCTCGCGAGCTTTTTTGTGGGCTGGTGGGCTTGTACGGTGACGGCGCGCGCCATGGCGGTCGCCGACCCGGGCGCCATCGTCTGGGACGAGGTGCTCGCCTTCTGGCTGATCCTGTGGCTGGTGATGCCGACCGGGCTGCTCGGGCAGGCGGTGGCGTTCGCGCTGTTTCGCTACTTCGATGCAGCCAAGCCCGGCCCGGTGGGGTGGGCCGATCGCCTCTTCAAGGGGCGGCGCGGCCAGCCCATTGGTTGGGTGCAGGGATTTGGCATCTTGTTCGACGATCTGGTGGCCGCCCTGTGCACCTTGCTCGTGATCGCCGGCTGGCGCTGGTTCTGGCCATGAAGCGTCCGGCCGGTCGAACATGAGCGAACTGCCCGCCGATCAACAAGCGCTCGTTGAGTCGCTGGCCGAAGCGCTGCGTTCGCGCGGCCTGCGTTTGGTCACGGCGGAGTCCTGCACGGGGGGGTTGATTGCGGCGGCGTGCACTTCGCAGGCCGGCTCGAGCGAGTGGTTCGAGCGCGGCTTCGTCACCTATTCGAACGAGGCCAAGACCGAACTGCTCGGCGTACCCGCCGCGTTGATCGAACAGCATGGCGCGGTCAGCGAAGCCGTCGCACGGGCGATGGCCGAGGGGGCGTTGCTGCGCTCCAGGGCGCAGGTGGCGGTGTCGGTGACCGGCATCGCCGGGCCGGGCGGAGCCACACCGGGAAAGCCCGTCGGTACCGTGTGGCTGGCGATTGGCCACGCGGGCGTCTTGGCCCGAAGCGCCGCCCCAGTCACCACCGCCGTGTTGCTCCATGGGGCGGGTGACCGCGCCGCCGTGCGCCGTCAGACGGTCTGGAAAGCGCTGCAGGCGCTGCTCGACTCGCTCGACAGAACCTGACGACTCGGATCGCTCAGGCCTGAAGCGCCAGGCGGGGCGGCACCACGACGGCCCGACCTCGCGTCGTGCCGGGCGCCACCGAGGTGCTTTGCAGGGCCATCAGCACCAGCCGCTTCAATCCGTCCCACGGCTCCAGTGGCCAATCGGGATGCTTCAAGCCCTTGATCAGGCCGTCGCAGATCTGCGCGGCGTGCAGCAGCTGCGCCAAGGCGTTCTCGGTGAACAGCGGAAGAGCGCGCTCGAACAGCCGCTCCTTGGTGCCCCACACGCGGGCCTCTCGCAAGGCAAGCGGCAATGGACGGCCTGCGTTGACGGCATCGAGGGTGCGTTTGAGCGCGCGCAGGTCTTCGGCCAGCGTCCAGTGCACCAGCACCGCGGCCTCACCCTCGGCGCGCAGGCCATCGAGCATGCGCAGCGCGCGCGCCACCTGGCCGGCCAGCACGGCTTCG
>CAIVGK010000063.1 GCA_903905475.1 uncultured Burkholderiales bacterium
AAGCCCATCTTCAGCGCCTCGGCCTCGAACATGCGGAACGTGTCCGGGTGCACATACCGGCGCACCGGCAGGTGGTGGCCGCTGGGCGCGAGGTACTGGCCGAGCGTCAGCATGTCGATATCGTGGGCGCGCATGTCCCGCATGGCCTGCAGGATTTCTTCGTCGGTTTCGCCCAGACCGACCATCAGCCCGCTCTTCGTGGGCACGTTAGGGGCGAAGGCCTTGAACTGTTTGAGCAGGTTCAGGCTGAACTGGTAATCCGAGCCCGGGCGCGCTTCCTTGTACAGGCGCGGCACGGTCTCGAGGTTGTGGTTCATCACATCGGGCGGTGCCGCCTTCAAGATATCGAGTGCGCGGTCGAGGCGGCCGCGGAAATCAGGCGTCAGGATCTCGATGCGTGTTTCCGGGCTGAGGGCGCGCACTTCGCGGATGCAATCGACGAAATGCCCCGCGCCACCATCGCGCAAGTCGTCGCGGTCCACACTCGTGATGACCACATAACGCAACTTCAGCGCGGCAATGGTCTTGGCCAGATTGAGCGGCTCGTTCGCGTCGAGCGGGTCGGGACGACCGTGGCCCACGTCGCAAAAGGGACAGCGTCGCGTGCACTTGTCGCCCATGATCATGAAGGTGGCCGTGCCCTTGCCGAAGCACTCGCCGATGTTCGGGCACGACGCTTCCTCGCACACGGTGTGCAGCTGGTGCTCGCGCAAGATCTTCTTGATCTCGTAGAAGCGCGTGCTGGGCGAGCCCGCCTTGACGCGTATCCAGTCGGGCTTTTTCAGCGTCTCGGCAGGCACGATCTTGATCGGGATGCGCGAGGTCTTGGCCTGCGACTTCTGCTTGACGCTGGCGTCGTACGCAGACGGTTCCTGAGCGACACGGATCACGGGGTCGGACGACATCGTCGGCTTTCGGAAAAAGGGGCTGTGAATCAGGGCGTCAGGTGATCGGCGAGCCGCTGGCCGAGTTGCCATGCGACGTCGGCAAGCTCCACCTGAACACCCAGTGTAGCCAGATCAACTGTCGCCAAACTGGCATATCCACAGGGGTTGATGCCCCCGAAGGGCCGCAGGTCCATCGCCACATTCAGCGCCACGCCGTGGTAGCTGAAATGCCGGCTCACCTTGATGCCCAACGCCGCAATCTTGCCCAGCCCGCGAAACGGATCGGGGGCCGCGACGCCCAGCCTCTCATTCGGCGGCAGCGACTCCAGCGCAGCGTGACCGAAAGGATCGTCGAGCCGCACGTAGATGCCTGGCGCGCCCGGTACGCGGTGGCCCGTCACCCCGTAATGCCCGAGGGTGTTGATCACGCAGTGCTCGATCCGGTAGACGTATTCCTTGACGTAGATGCCCAGGCGCTTGAGGTCGACCAGCGGATACGCCAGCACCTGACCCGGCCCGTGATACGTCACCTGCCCGCCCCGGTTGGTCTGCACCACCGGGATGCCGCCCGCATCGAGCAGGTGCTGCGGCTTGCCGGCCAACCCTTGCGTGTAGACCGGCGGGTGTTCGCACAACCAGATCTCATCGGGCCGCGCGCCGCCGTCCATCGAGCGCGCCGCCGTGAAGGCCTGCATCGCCTCGATGGTGGGCTCGATGTCCACGAGGCCTTGGTAGACCAGCACGGGCGAGCTCATCGGCGTCAGGTCGGGCCTACAAGACCACCTTGACGAGCGGATGCGAGCTCATCGCGCGGTACAGGTCGTCGAGCTGCTCGCGACTCGTCGCGGTGACGGTCACGGTGATGCCGAGGTACTTGCCGCCCTTGCTCAGGCGCGACTCGACGCTGGCGGCATCCAGGCCGGGATCGAACTGGCGTGCGATGTACACGACCGCGTCGGCGAAGCCCTCGACGTTGGCGCCCATCACCTTGATCGGGAATGCCGACGGGTATTCGATCAGCGAGGACTCGGGTGGAATGTTCTGCATGGTTTCAAAGGCCGCGCTGGCCCATCAAAGCAGCTGCGCTGCCTTGGCTCGCTGGTAGGCCTCGTAGAGCCTGGCGTAGGCCGGGCCGGGCTTGCCGCGGCCCGCGCCATGGCCCACAGGCTCGCCATCCAGCGTGGTCACGGGCAACAGCTCCTTGGTCGCGGAGCTGAGCATCAACTCGTCGGCGGCCATCACCTCGGCTTCGGAAATCGGCCGCAGGTTGAAGGCCAGACCCTCTTGCTCGCACAGCTCGCGGATCAACTCGTAGCGGATGCCTTCGAGCACATGCTCGCTCTTGGGCGGGCCGAGCACCGCGCCCTCGTGCACCACCCACACGTTGCACGATGCCGCCTCGGTCAGGAAGCCGTCGCGAAACATGATGGTTTCGACCGCGCCCTGATCGGCCGAGATCTGCCGCGCCAGCACATTGCCCAGCAGCGAGATGCTCTTGATGTCGCCCCGCTCCCAGCGGAAATCGCGCGCGGTCACGCAAGCCACGCCGCGATGCCGCTGCTCGGCGCTGGGCTGCTTCATGGCGCTGACCATCATGAACACCGTGGGCTCGATGTCGGTGGGCATCACGTGATCGCGCACCGCCACGCCACGCGTGAGCTGGATGTAGATCAATTGGTCTTCGGTCGACTGGGCCTCGATCAGGCGCCGGCAACGCGCGAGCCACTCGGCCTTCGTGTGCGGGTTGCCGATGCGCAGCTTGGCCAGGCTGCGATCGAGTCGCGCCATGTGCTCGTCGAAACGGAACAAGCGCCGCCCGTAGACGGGCACCACCTCGTAGATGCCGTCGCCGAAGATGAAGCCGCGGTCGAGCACCGAGACCTTGGCCTGGTTGAGCGGCGTGTACTCGCCATTGAGGTAACACAGGGTGTCTGGAAGGGTCTGCATGGCAGGACTCCGGTTACTTGATCCACAAACGGATGGTGTCCCACAGCCGGCCCAAAACCCCGGCCTGCTCGACAGCCTCGAGTGCCACCAGCGGAAGCTCCAGCACCGGTGCGCCCGCCGCCGTCACCACCTTGATGGTGCCCACGCGCTGGCCACGCGAGATCGGCGCAAGCAGCGGATCGGCACGTTCGACCTTGGTCTGCAGCTTGCCTGCCTCGCCCTTGGGCACCGTCGCGAAGATGGCCCCGGTGGCGCCCAGAACGGCCTTGTCCGTCTTGCCTTGCCACACCGGCGCGGTGGTCACCGGCTTGCCCGCTTCGAACAAGCGCACGGTCTCGAACGCGGCGTAGCCCCAGTTCAGCAGCTTCTGGCTTTCATCGGCACGCGCGTCTTTCGAGGCCGTGTTCAGCACCACGCTCAACAAGCGCCGCGGGCCACCGCTCTTGCCCTCGGCACCGAGGTTGGGAAACTCGCGCTGGGCGCTGGCGATCAGGCAGTAACCCGCCGCCTCGGTGTAGCCGGTTTTCATGCCGTCCACGCTCGGGTCGCGGCGCAGCAGCAAGTTGCGATTGGGCTGCGAGATGTTGTTGTATTTGAATTCCTTGATCGAGTAGTACGCGTACTGCTTCGGGAAGTCGCGAATGATGTGCCCGGCAATCACCGCCAGATCACGGGCGGTGCTCTTGTGCCCCGGCTCGTTGAGGCCCGTCACGTTCTTGAACGCGGTGTTCTTCAGGCCCCAGGCCTGGGCCTGGCGGTTCATCATGGCCACGAACGGATCGAGCGCCCCGGCCACGCCCTCGGCCAGCGCCACCGATGCGTCATTGCCCGACTGCACGATCATCCCGCGCAGCAAGTCGTCGACGGTGGGCGTCATGGTGGTGTCGATGAACATCAATGAGCCGCCGCCCTTGCGTTCCTGCCAGGCACGCGCGGACACCGGCAGCGTCTGCTCGAGCGACAGCTTTTTCTCATGCAGGGCGGTGAACACGACATAGGCGGTCATCAGCTTGGTCAGCGACGCCGGATCGGACGGCGCGTCGGCATCTCGCTCGGCCAGCACCTGATTGCTGGTGAGATCGATCAGCAAGTAGTTGCGCGCGGCGATTTCAGGCGGCGACAGCGTTTGTGCCTGAGCGGCGGCGCACAGACCCAGCAGGGCGCCGCTCAAGACGCAGCCAGACAACAACCGAAGGGAACACGCGAAAAAACGGGCAGACAAAGAGGTCATCAAGAGGCCAGGAAAGAAATTCAAGTGGATGGGAGTTTCACGGCACGGGCCTGCTTTGGCCGTCTTGCGCACCAAAGTGAACGCGCCGGAACTGATCAGACGCAACTCACGCTCAGTTGTTCCACGACCACGCGCTTGAGCAAGGCCAGTTGCCCGTGAAAGAAGTGGCCTACGCCGGGGAAAACGATCACCGGCAGCGACTGTGGTCGGGCCCAGTCGAAGGTGCTCGACAGCGGCACCACCTCATCGGCCTCGCCGTGGATGACCACCGTGTCGGCAGGCACGTCGGGGATGTTCTGCTTCTGGGTCGAGGGGCCCACCAGAACCAGCCGCTGCGCCTTTTCGGCATCGGACAGACGCGACGCCGCTTCGGCCGCCACGAAAGCGCCGAACGAAAAACCGGCCAGCAGCAAGGCTTGTGAACCTTGGCGGTGGTGGGCGATCACCGCCAAGGCGTCATCGACCTCGCCGACGCCGTCGTCCCACACGCCACCCGAAGCGCCAACGCCACGCAAATTGAAGCGCACCGTCGTCCAGCCCAGTTGCAGCATCGCGCGCGACAGCGTTTGCACCACCTTGTTGTCCATCGTGCCGCCGAACAGCGGGTGCGGATGGCAGATCACCGCCACGCCCTTGGACTGGCCCTCGGGCAGCGTCACCGCGCATTCGATGGCGCCCGCTGCGCCGCGGCAGGCGTTCACCGGCCCACCGAGTCCGGCAGCATCAAGCGCTTGACCGGTTGGCCGTTGACCAGGTGCGACTCGACGATCTCGTCGATGTCAGCCTCGTCGACGAAGCTGTACCAGACCCCTTCGGGATAGACCACCGCCACCGGGCCGCCGGCGCAGCGATCCAGGCAGCCCGCCTTGTTGACGCGGACCTGACCGACGCCCGACAGCCCCGCCTCCTTGATGCGCATCTTGCAGCGGTCGAAGCCCGCCTGCGCGTTGTGCATGCTGCAAGCATCGGCGCCGTTGTCGCGCTGGTTCAGGCAGAAGAAGATGTGTCGGGCGTAATGGCTCATCGGCTCATTTTAGGGACGCGCATCGGATCCACGCTGGCGTTTTCGCGCGCTCAGCCCCCATCGCGAGCAGCCACTCGGCCCAGCAAATAGGCCATCGTGGCGTAGGGCCACAGCCAGCCGACCCACTGCGCCGCGCCATGGAAACGAATGAACCGCCCCTGCTCCCACGCCTGCAGGCTTTCAGCGAAATACGCATCTGCCGGCGTCTGTGCGACCAGCGACACCAGTGCGGTCAGCGCCATCAGCCCGAGCGCGGCCGCGGCACGGCGCGGCACCCAGATCAGCAGCAGCGACATCAAGCCGCCCACACCGAGCCCCAAGGCCGCCGTCGGCGAGAACCAGGCCATCGAGTGTTGCGGCCCGAAGTTGAGGGCCGTTGACAACGTCGTCGTGGCCACGCCGCAAGCGGCG
>CAIVGK010000064.1 GCA_903905475.1 uncultured Burkholderiales bacterium
CCCACGCTGGTCGAGCTGCGCGCTGGGCAAAAGCCGGGCAACAAGATCGAGCTGCGCGGCCAGGGCCAGACCATGAACCAGGCCTACGGCGAACTCGCCAGCGGGCTGCTGCTGGCCATCGTCCTGGTGTTCCTGGTGCAGGCGGTCAACTTCCAGTCGTGGCTGCTGCCGCTCAACGCGATGGCCGCGCTGCCGCTGGCGCTGACCGGCGCGGTGCTCGGGCTGTGGCTCACCGGCACGCCGCTCAGCGTGCCCGCGCTGATGGGCATGATCATGGTGGTGGGCGTGTCCACCGCCAACAGCGTGCTGATCACCAGCTTTGCGCGTGACCGCGTGGCCGAGGGCTTCTCGCCGCGCCACGCCGCCGTCGCTGCGGCGCGCACGCGGCTGCGCCCGGTGCTGATGACCGCCACCGCGATGATCCTGGGCGTGCTGCCGATGGCGCTGGGCCTGGGCGAAGGCGGCGAGCAAAACGCGCCGCTCGGCCGCGCGGTGATCGGCGGCTTGCTGCTGGGCACGCTGGCCACGCTGGTGCTGGTGCCGCTGCTGTTCACGCGGCTCGGCCGTCCGCGCCGTGCGGCCCCCGCCGAGGCCGTCGCAAAAACCACCGTGTGAGACTCCCGACCATGACCCGACATCGCGCCACGCAACCCGGCGTGCAACGCCCAACGCCTTGCGAGCGCTCCTTCGTCGCCGCCCTGGTCGGCTGCGCGCTGCTGACCCTTGGCGCGGCGCAGGCCCAAAGTGCCTCGCCACCGCAGGCGGCTGCCAGCGCCGCCGCGGCAGCCTCGGCGCCGCTGGTGCACGTGGTGATCGCCACTGCCTCGCCCCTCAAGCTCACGCTGCGCCTGCCCGCGCGCGCCGCGCCTGCCGAAGAAGCGCGCATCTTTGCGCGCACCAGCGGCACGGTCGCCGAGCGGCGTGTGGACCTGGGCGACCGCGTCAAGGCTGGCGATCTGCTGCTGCGCATTGCTGCACCCGAGGCCGATCAGTCGCTCGAACGCTCGCGCGCCGCGCTCGGCCAGGTCACCGCGCGCGAACAACTCGCGCAGCTCAACCTCGACCGCGCCCGGCCGCTGGTCGAGCAGCAGTTCTTGTCGCCGGGCAGCCTCGACAGCCTGGTCGCCGGCCTCGCGGTGGCGCGCGCTGACACGGCCGCTGCGCGCGCCGAGGTCAAGCGGCTCGAGGCGCTGCAGCAGTTCCAGCAGGTGCGCGCGCCGTTTGCCGGCGTGATCACCGAGCGGCTGGTCGAGCGCGGGGATCGCGTGTCGGGCGACGGCGGCGATGCCGGGGCCTACTTGCTGCGGCTGGCGCGCCTGAACGAGCTGCGCGTGGTGGTCGATGTGCCGCAGTCGGCGGCCATCGACGTGCCGCTGGGCGCCGCGGTCAAGCTCGCGTTTCGCGAATTTCCCGGCGAGACCTTCAACGCCACCTTGCGCCGGCGCTCCGGCGCCATCGATGCGGCCACCGGCACCATGCGCATCGAGCTCGCGCTGCCCAATGCCGACTTGCGCGTGCCCGCCGGGCTGCGCGGCGAGGCCACCTTCGAGGTCAACAGCCTGGGCGGCGTGCGCGTGCCCGCGGCCGCGGTGCTCAGCCGCGACGGCAAGCCGCATGTGGCCACCGTCGACGCGCAAGGTCGGCTGCGCTTCGTGGCCGTGCAGGTCGACCGCACGAGCGACCGCAACGTGGTCATCCGCAGCGGGCTCGACGCTGGCGCCAAGGTCGTGATGCCACTGGGATCGATGCTGCGCGAAGGCGCGGCGGTGAGCATCGCGCCGTAGGTGGAAAATGCCCGGCTGTTTCCACCCCCAACCTTGCTGACTCCATGAGTGCATTCAACGAAGAGCGCGTGCTGAGCGTCCACCACTGGACCGATCGCCTGTTCAGCTTCACCACCACGCGCGATCCGAGCCTGCGCTTTTCCAACGGCCACTTCACGATGATCGGCCTGCGCGTCAACGACAAGCCGCTGCTGCGCGCCTACAGCATCGTGAGCCCCAACCACGAGGAGCACCTCGAGTTCCTGAGCATCAAGGTGCCAGACGGCCCGCTGACCTCGCGGCTGCAGCACATCCAGGTGGGTGACTCCATCATCGTGGGCAAGAAGCCCACCGGCACGCTGCTGATCGACTACCTGCTGCCCGCCAAGAACCTGTACCTGATCGGCACCGGCACCGGCGTCGCACCGTTCCTGAGCATCATTCGCGACCCCGACACCTACGAGCGCTTCGAAAAGGTCATCCTGATCCACGGCGTGCGCGAGGTGAAGGAACTGGCCTATCACGACTACCTCACCCGCGAGCTGCCGGCGCACGAGTTCCTCGGCGAGATGGTGACCGACCAGCTGCTGTACTACCCGACCGTGACGCGCGAGCCCTTCGTCAACCAGGGCCGCGTGACCACGCTGCTCGACAACGGCAAGCTGTGCGCCGACCTCGGTCTGCCGCAGCTCAACTGCGAAACCGACCGCGTGATGATCTGCGGCAGCCCCGAGATGCTGCGCGACTTGAAGACCCTGATGGAAGTGCGTGGCTTCAAGGAAGGCAACACCTCGACGCCCGGCGACTTCGTCATCGAGCGCGCGTTCGTCGAGCAGTAAAGCGCCCAGGCGCTGCCGTCGGCGCGGGGCTCAGAGCCTCGCCGCCGCGGCGATCACCACGGCAGTGCTTCGCCGCGGTGGTTGAAAAACCCGCCGCTGTCGGCCTCGCGCAGGCCGTCGAGGGTGGTCAGCACGCTGGCAGCGCACTGCGCGGGCGTTTGCACCTGCAGTCCCGATTTCGAGAACGGCCCCGACAGCCGCGTGGCCACCGTGCCCGGGTGCAGCGACACGCAGATCGCCTGCGGCTGGCGCCGCGCCAGCTCGATGGCCGCCGTGTGCACCAGCTGGTTGAGCGCGGCCTTCGAGGCGCGGTAGCTGTACCAGCCGCCCAGCCGGTTGTCGCCGATGCTGCCGACCTTGGCCGACAGGCTGGCGAACACCGAGCGACCGCTGCGCGGCAGCAGCGGCAACACGTGCTTCATCAGCAAGGCCGGCCCGATGGCGTTGACGGCGAACGCGTGCGCCATGTGGGCCGCGTCGATCTGCCGCCAGGTCTTTTCGGGCTCGTACCCGCTGCCGTGCAGAAAGCCGGTGGCGTCGATCACCAGCCGCAGTGCGCCACCCCTGTCGCCAACGGCGCGGCTGATCTGCGCCGCCGCCGCCTCGATGGTGGCCTCATCGGTGAGGTCGAGTGCGATGTCGATGGCGTCACTGGCGTGCGCCGTGGCGCGGCCCAGCGCCAGCACCTGCGCGTAGCGCGCGTCAGCGCGCAGCCGCTCGCACAGCGCGCGGCCCACGCCGCCCGATGCGCCGATCACCACCGCGGTGGACGGCTCGGCGCCGTCGGCACGCGGCGCAGGCGCGGTCGCGTCGGTCAAGTCGGCCCAGGCTTGCTGGGCTCGTCGGTGCTGGCGGCAGCCGCGGCCGCTGCGGCCGCCAGTGCCACGCACGCGTTGCAGCGGCCCAGGCCGGGCATGCGCAGGTCGGGCTTGCCGTCGCCGGTCTTGAAGTTGGCGTGGCAGCGGCGGCACACGTACATCTTCGCGCTCGACATCATCGACTTGGTGCCGGGGGCGGACGCCGGCCGCTGGGCCGTGTACTCGGCCTGGGTCTGGCGCAGTTTTTGACCGCCTGGCGCGGCCGTGCTGGGTTTGGGTTTTCGAGTGGTCATGTCGGGCAGATGAAACGACGGCCAGTCAAGGCGAATCTCGTGCCATTGAACAGGACCGAATTGTCCGTGGAAACCGTGCTGGGTGGCGCGAGTCGTGGCGTTCCCGAGCCCTCCGCGCCCCGACTTGGGTGCGGCGGCCCGGCCGCCGAGGCCCGCTGTGTGCGGAGCGCCCCAAGGTGGTGCGCAAGACGGTGGCACCGAAGTTGCTCACTGTGACCCTCGAGAGAGGCGCTCCGCGCAAGCGGCGCTGCTTGATCGACCAGACAGCTAGGGTTCCGTGCCCGGTTTAACCACCGGGTGGACTGGTCCGAGAGCGGTCGGCCGCAGTGGTTGGGCGGCTCCACGGAGGGATAAAAGCCCGGGAGGATGCAGTTGCCGTGGGTGGTGACGCGCGCCCCTCTCACGTTGCTTGGTTTGCCCTGCCACCACTGGAGCCTGTGTTGTCCTTCACCGCCCCCACCTCCGATCCCTCGAGCGGCCCGATCGCCCCGCGCCCCGTCACTTCGGCCTTGCCGCCCGCACCGGGCATCTGGGCCATTGCGGGGCGGATGTCGCGCACCCAGTACTGGGCCTTCGCCGCGCTGGGCCTGCTGCTGCCCTTCGTCGCCTGGGGGCTGGTGTCGGCCAGCGGCTGGGTCGATCCGGTGTTCCTGCCCGGCCCGTGGTCGGTGCTCGAGCGCATGCACACCTGGCTGATGGAAGACGAGCTGATCGCCGACACCGGCATCAGCGTGTACCGCGTGGTGGCCGGCTTTGCGCTGTCGGCCGCGCTGGCGCTGCCACTGGGTCTGCTGATCGGGGCCTTTCGCCCCGTCGAGGCGCTGCTCGAGCCGCTGACCGACTTCATCCGCTACATGCCGGCGGTGGCCTTCATCCCGCTGGTGATGCTGTGGTTCGGCATCGAGGAAAGCGCCAAGATCGCCATCATCTTCATCGGCACGTTTTTCCAGATGGTGCTGATGGTGGCCGAGAACGTGCGCCTGGTGCCCACCGCACAGATCGAGGCCGCGCAGACCATGGGCGCGACCCGCGGCGAAATCATCCGCCTGGTGCTGCTGCAGTCGGCCAAGCCGGCCATGCTCGACACGCTGCGCATCACCATGGGCTGGGCCTGGACCTACCTGGTGGTGGCCGAACTGGTGGCCAGCAACTCGGGGCTGGGCTACTCGATCCTCAAGGCGCAGCGCTTCCTCAAGACCGACACCATCTTCGCCGGGATCTTGCTGATCGGGCTGATCGGGCTGCTGATGGACCAGGCCTTCCGCTGGCTGCACCGCCGCGCCTTCCCCTACATGCACTTCAAGCGCTGAGCCCAGGAGCCGCCATGTCCAACCATTCCGTCATCGCCGTGCCCAAGGTGCAGATCCACCACGTCGGCAAGGTGTTCACCGGTGCGCCGGCCGGCACGCCGCCCGCGCTGCACGACATCAACCTGTCGATCAGCGACAACGAATTCGTCACGCTGGTGGGCGCTTCGGGCTGTGGCAAGTCCACGCTGCTGCGCATCCTGGCCGGGCTCGAGCACCACAGCGCCGGCGAGGTGCTGTGCAACGGTCAGGCCATCACCGGCCCCGGTGCCGACCGCGCCATGGTGTTCCAGCACTACAGCTTGTACCCGTGGCTCACGGTGATGGAAAACATCAAGTTCAGCCGCCTGCTCCAGATCAAGCGCGAGAACCTCACCTCCTCGGACGTCGAGGCCGCCTCGGGCCGTGCCGACGCGCTGCTCAACCTGATCGGTCTGGCCAAGGTGGCCCACGCCTACCCGAGCCAGCTGTCGGGCGGCATGCAGCAGCGCGTGGCAATCGCCCGCGCGCTGATGGGCCGCCCGCAAGTGCTGCTGATGGACGAGCCCTTCGGCGCGCTCGACGCGCAAACGCGCGAGGTGATGCACGACCTGATCTTGCACATCCACCGCATCGAAAAGACCACCATCGTGTTCGTCACCCACGACGTCGACGAGGCGATCTACCTCGGCCAGCGCGTGGTGCTGATGGCGCCACGCCCGGGCCGCGTCGACCGCATCCAGCACGTGCCGCTGCCCACACGCCGCCAGCAGGACATGAAGCACAGCGCGCCGTTTCGCGAGCTGCGCGCCGAGATCCTGGCGAGCATCCGCGAAAGCTCGGGCATGGCGACCGACCTCGACCTGCTCGAAAAGCTCAGCCAGCAAAGCGAGGCTTTCTGAGATGTTTTCCCTTTGCGCTGGCGAGTTCGTCTTGCTTTTGAGCGACCGCCCGTGCGGGGTGAGCGCTCGGCGGCCCGACGGCTGGCCCCTCGCGTGGCGAGGGGTTCGCTGCGTTGCTCGGCCATCGGGGCAAGTCCGCAAACTCGGCCGTGGGTACACGGCCTCAGACATGCGGACTTGGGGCGCACGCGCCCCGACCCCGACGCCCTGCGCGACTCGGCTGCGCCCACGGGCCGCCGAGCGCTCACCCCGCACGGGCTCCACCGCGGCTGCGGCGGCAACCCACTTGGCAAACCGTTCTTGGCCTGCCACGGTGATTCGGCAGGTCGGGGGCGAGGCGCTGGAGTCGCGCCTCGGGCGACGCCGAGCAGCGCAGCGGTGCGAGGTTGCCGCGCGCAGCGCGGTCGGGCGCGCCTGTCTGAGCCCGCAGGGCGAGTTTGCGCACCCGCCTCGTGCCGCGAGCCGCGCAGGGCACCCGGACCAGCGGTCCGGGCGTCGAGCGCGAAGCGAATCCGGCGCCTTGCCCCCGGCCTGCTGCGCCTCACCCTCAGCTTGCTGCGCGCTCCGCGCTCACGCCGATCCCACCCTCACCAGCCGCTGAAACCAGAGCGCCCATGCCAACCTGCTTCGACACCCTCACCCCCCTGGCCCGCGCTGCGGTGCCCGATCACTCCACGCCGTTTTCGCCTGCGCTCGTGCTGTGGGAAGACACGCTGCCCGGTGGCGCGCACTGGTCGGGCGTGCTGCGCCGTGGCACCACGCTGCGGCTGACCGACCTGGAAGGCCGCGCCAATGGGTCGGCGCTGTTCTTCAACCAGGAAGAAAAGACCGAGCGCTACAACATGCCCGACACGCTCAAGGCGCAGCACACCGCGCACCTCACGCGCGGCCATGCGCTGTACTCCGACATGGGCCGCGTGCTGTGCTCTATTCCCCACGACAGCTGCGGCTGGCACGACACGGTGTGCGGCGTGATGGACGCGGCCACCACGCGCCAGCGCTTTGGCGAGGCCAGCTACCAGCAGCACCGCAACGCGATGCAGCGCAACGGGCACGACGGCTTCGTGGTCGAGCTGGGCAAGTGGGGGCTGGACAAGCGCGACCTGGTCGCCAACGTCAATTTCTTCAGCAAGGCGGTGGCCGATGCCGCCGGCCGGCTGCGCTTTGACAGCGCGCACCGCGCGGCCGGCCAGCACGTCGACGTGCGCTTCGAGATGAACGTGCTGGTGGTGCTGTCGGCCGCACCGCACCCGCTCGATCCGACCACCACCTACGCGCCCACGCCGGTGGGCCTGACCGCCTGGCGCTCGGGCACCGCCGGTGCCGACGACATCTGCCGCCGTCACTGTGCCGAGAACGACCGCGGCTACATCAACACCGAAAGGGGCTTCCTGTGATGGCCGCCACCGTGGAAAGCACGCTCAACCCCGCCAATGCGGTGATCGACGAGATCTGCCTGGCCGGCGACCCGTGGGCCAAGATCGTGAAGAAGGGCCAGACCCTGCGCATCGTCGACCTCGAAGGCAACCAGGCGGTCGACACGATCTTCTACAGCGCGGCCGATGTGGGCGAGCGCTACAGCCTGACCCACACCATCCAGGCGCAAGGCGCGCTGTACCTGACGCTGGGCTCGGCGCTGATGTCGAGCGAAGGCCGCCCGATGCTCACCATCACCGCCGACACCTGCGGCCGCCACGACACGCTGGGTGGCGCGTGCGCCTGCGAGAGCAACACCGTGCGCTACGCGCTCGAAAAGCGCTACATGCACAGCTGCCGCGACAGCTTCATGCTGGCGCTGTCGCACACCGACGAGGCCGCCAGCGAGATCCCTCGCCTGACCAAGCGCGACGTGGTGTCGAACATCAACTTCTTCATGAACGTGCCGGTCACGCCCGAAGGCCGTCTGACCTTCGAGGACGGCATCTCGGCGCCCGGCAAGTACGTCGAGATGCGCGCCGAGATGGACGTGGTGGTGCTGGTGTCGAACTGTCCGCAGCTCAACAACCCGTGCAACGGCTACAACCCGACGCCGGTGCGCTTTCTGGTCTGGGATCCCGTTTGAGGTTTCCAGCGCGCCGGACGACCGGCGTGCGTTTTTTCTGATCGCAGGACGACCTGCCTTCCTGCCGAGTCCGCCATGTTCAACAAGGTCCTGATTGCCAACCGCGGCGCCATTGCGTGCCGCATCATCCGCACGCTCAAGCGCCTGGGCGTGGGTTCGGTGGCGGTGTATTCCGAAGCCGATGCCGGCGCGCTGCACGTGACGATGGCCGACGAGGCGGTGTGCATCGGCCCCGCCCCGGTGGCCGCGAGCTACCTCAACAGCGCGCGCCTCATCGAAGCCGCCTTGTCCACCGGCGCGCAGGCCATCCACCCGGGCTACGGCTTCCTGTCCGAAAACGCCGGCTTCGTCGAGGCCTGCGAGGCCGCCGGGCTGGTCTTCCTCGGCCCGACGCCGCAGCAAATGCGAGTGTTCGGGCTGAAGCACACCGCGCGCGCGCTGGCCACTTCGAGCGGCGTGCCGCTGCTGCCGGGCACCGGCTTGCTCGCCGATCTGGATGACGCGCTGGCCAGTGCCGAGCGCATCGGCTATCCCGTGATGCTCAAGAGCAGCGCGGGCGGCGGCGGCATCGGCATGCAGATGTGCGCCGGCGCCGATGAGCTGCGCGGCGCCTTCGAGACGGTGCGCCGGCTCGCGCAGTCCAACTTCTCCGATGCGGGCGTGTTCATCGAGCGCTACATCAGCGACGCGCGCCACATTGAGGTGCAGGTGTTCGGCGATGGCGCCGGGCGCGTGCTGGCCATCGGCGACCGCGACTGCTCGCTGCAGCGGCGCAACCAGAAGGTCGTCGAGGAAGCGCCCGCGCCGCACCTGCGGCCCGACGTGCGCGCCGCGCTGCACGACACCGCGCGCCGGCTGGCTCAGGCCGCGAGCTACCGCTCGGCGGGCACGGTCGAATTCGTCGTCGATGCGCGCACGCAGGACTTCTACTTTCTCGAGGTGAACGCGCGGCTGCAAGTCGAGCACGGCGTGACCGAAGCGGTCACCGGCGTCGATCTGGTCGAGTGGATGGTGCGTCTGGGCTCGGGCGACATGCCCGCGCTCGACGGTTTGCACATCACGCAAACCGGCCACGCGATGCAAGCGCGCCTGTATGCCGAAGACCCGTACAAGAACTTCCAGCCGGCCACCGGCGTGCTCACGCAGGTGAGCTTTCCCACCGACCTGCGCGTGGACACCTGGATCGAGCGCGGCACCGAAGTCACCGCCTATTACGACCCGATGCTGGCCAAGCTCATCGCCCACGGCAGCGACCGCGACGACGCCATCGCCAAGCTGTCGGCAGCACTCATCGCCAGCCGCGTCGACGGCGTCGAATCCAACCTCGATTACCTGCGCGGCGTGATGCAGTTCGATCCGTTCGTGACCGGCTCGCACACCACGCGCAGCCTGGCGTCGTTTGCCGCGACCAGCCGCGCTTTCGATGTGATCTCGCCGGGCGTGCAGACCTCGGTGCAGGACTGGCCCGGACGCCTGGGCTACTGGGACGTGGGCGTGCCGCCGTCGGGTCCGATGGACCCGCTCGCGCTGCGGCTGGCCAACCGGCTGGTCGGCAACGCGCAGGGCGCCGCGGCCCTCGAGATCACCGTGGCCGGACCGGCGCTGCGCTTTCGCTGCGAGGCGCGCGTGGCGGTGTGCGGCGCGCCGATCGAACTCACGCTCGATGGGCAGACGCTGGCGCTGGGCGTGGCCCATGCGGTGCGGCCCGGCCAGACGCTGCGCATCGGCCGCGTCGGCCAGGGGGCGCCCGGCGCCGACGGCGCGGCCACCAGCGCGGGTTGCCGCGCCTACCTCGCGGTGGCCGGCGGCCTCGATGTGCCCGACTACCTGGGCAGCGGCTCGACCTTCACGCTCGGGCAGTTCGGCGGCCACGGCGGGCGCGTGCTGCGCGGCGGCGATGTGCTGCACCTGGGGGCGGCGGCCGGCGTGCCGGCGATCAGCCCGGCGCAGGCGGCCGCGCTCACCCCGCACCACGGCACCCACTGGGACATCGGCGTGCTGGTCGGCCCGCACGCGGCGCCGGACTTCTTCACGAGCGACGACATCACCACCTTCTTCGCCACCGACTGGCAGGTGCACTACAACTCGAGCCGCACCGGTGTGCGGCTGATCGGCCCCAAGCCCACCTGGGCGCGCACCGACGGCGGCGAGGCCGGGCTGCACCCGTCGAACATCCACGACAACGCCTACGCGATCGGCGCCATCGACTTCACCGGTGACATGCCGGTGATCCTCGGCCCCGACGGCCCGAGCCTGGGCGGCTTCGTCTGCCCGGCCACCGTGGTGCAGGCCGAGCTGTGGAAGCTGGGCCAGCTGTCGCCCGGCAACACCGTGCGCTTCAAGCCGCTCACGCTGGCGCAGGCCCGCGCGCTGGCGCTCTCGCAAGACGCCGTGCTTGCCCCAGCCGGTGTGGAACCAGCCGCACCGGCGGCCCCGACCGCGCTCGCGCGCCGCGGCGTCGCGCTGGCCGAGGCCGCCGTGCTGCACCGCCGTGCCGCCGGTGACGACGGCATCGACATCGTCTACCGGCGCGCCGGCGATGCCTATGTGCTGATCGAGTTCGGCGAGTTGAAGCTCGACCTCACGCTGCGCTTCCATGTGCACGCGCTGATGCAGCGGCTGCAGGCGTGGCGCGACGAAGGCCGGCTGCCCGGCATCGTCGACCTCACCCCGGGCATCCGCTCGCTGCAGGTGCACTACGACCCGGCCAGCCTGAGCCTGCACGCGCTGATGGACGTGCTGCTCGACGCGCAGGACGGCGCCGTGGCGATTGCCGACATCGAGGTGCCCAGCCGCACCGTGTGGCTGCCGCTGTCGTGGGACGACGCGGCCACCCGGCTGGCGATCGACAAGTACATGCAGTCGGTGCGCTCGGACGCGCCCTGGTGCCCGAGCAACATCGAGTTCATCCGCCGCATCAACGGGCTCGACGACATCCAGGCCGTCTACGACACGCTGTTCGAGGCCCGCTACCTGGTGCTCGGGCTGGGTGACGTGTACCTGGGCGCGCCGGTGGCCACGCCACTCGACCCGCGCCACCGGCTGGTCACCACCAAGTACAACCCGGCACGCACCTGGACGCCGGAGAACGCGGTGGGCATCGGCGGCGCCTACCTGTGCGTGTACGGCATGGAAGGCCCCGGCGGCTACCAGTTCGTCGGGCGCACCGTGCAGATGTGGAACCGCTGGCGCGATGCGCGTCAGGGCGCGCGCGACTTCGAGCCCGGCAAGCCGTGGCTGCTGCGCTTTTTCGACCAGCTGCGCTTCTACCCGGTGGGCGCCGACGAGCTGCTCACGATGCGCGACGACTTCGTCGCCGGGCGCACCCACCTGCGCATCGAGGACGGCACCTTCAAGCTCGCCGACTACCAGCGCTACCTGCGCGACCACGAGCCGGCCATCACCGCGTTCAAGACCCGCCAGCAAGCCGCCTTCGAAGACGAGCGCGAGCGCTGGCGCGTGGCCGGCGTGGCCGAGACGGTCGATGAGCGCGTCGACGCCGATGCCGAAGCGCGTGCCGCCGCGGCCAGCGCCTTCGACGGCGAGGTGGTCACCTCCGAGGTGTCGGGCGGCGTGTGGGCTGTGCTGGCGACGAAGGGCAGCACCGTGCGCGCCGGCGACACGCTGCTGGTGGTCGAGTCGATGAAGATGGAAATCACCGTGTTCGCGCCGCGCGACGGCGTGGTCCACGAGGTGCTGTGCGCCGAGGGTCAGCCGGTCACCGCCGGCCAGCCGCTGGTCCTGTTGAGCGCGTGCGCTCCCACCCCTGCCACCGAGTGAGGCCCCTGATGCGACTCGACCTGTCTTTCGGCGCGCTGCGCGCGCGCTACCTCGACGGCACGCTCACGCCCG
>CAIVGK010000065.1 GCA_903905475.1 uncultured Burkholderiales bacterium
GAACGACAGCCCGTGCAGCACCGGCACGGTGGCCAGCGGCGCGGCCGCCGCGTGCACATCACGCAGCGCGACGACGAGCGGGCCGCGCGCGCCCACCGACGCGCCCGAGGTCACTTCAGCAGTCCGGCGTTCTCGGCGGCGGCGCGGATGCTGTTGTAGTTCCCGGCCTGGGTCGGGATGAAGCGCGTGGCGCGCTGCAGGCCGAGGATTTCCTTGCCCTGCGGCGTGTTGGCGTCGAGCGCCAGGAAGGCCTGGGCGATCTTGTTGCGCAGATCGGCGGGCATGTCGGCGTGCACCGACCAGTTGTAGTCGTAGAAGCCCGGCGTGGTGTAGAAGACCTTGACCACCGCGGTGTCGACCTTCTTTTCGGCCACCAGCTTGTCCCACACCGAGATGTTCAGCGCGCCGGCATCGACCTTGCCGCTGGCCACGGCGGCCACGGTGGCGTCGTGAGCGCCCGAGAAGCTCACGCGCTTCAAGTCCGCATCGGGGTTGACCTTGGCGGCCAGCAAAAAGCTGCGCGGCATCAGGTGGCCCGAGGTGCTCGATGGCGAGCCGAAGCTCAGCGTCTTGCCCTTGAGGTCTTCGAGCCTGGTGATGCCGCTGTGGACATCGGTGATGAACACCGAGCGGAATTTTTCGTCTTCCTCGCGCTGCACCAGCGGGATCACGCGGCCTTCGGAGCGCATGCTGGCCTGCACGAAGGTGAAGCCGCCGAACCACGCCAGATCGACCTTCTTGTTGACCAACGCCTCGACGGCGGCGGCGTAGTCGGTGACGGGCGTCCACTCGACCTTCACACCCAGCTTGGCTTCGAGGTACTGACCCAGCGGCGCGAACTTGCGTGCGAGCTCGGTCGGCGCCTCGTCGGGGATCGCGGTCACGCGCAGCACGGTTTGCGCCTGGGCGGCCAGCGCCAGCGTGGCGGTGGCGGCAAGCAGGCCGAGCGAGCGGGCCCAGCGGGCGATGCGTGGAAAGGAGGTCATGGGCAAGGTCCTGAAAGGAGGGCGACAAAGTGCCGCGGGGAAACCCGAAGCGTAAGGGGCAAACGCACCCGCCCCGTCGGGGCTGCGGCGGGGCGGGTGGCTTTTGGCGTTTCAGGTCGCCCGCGGTCGCACCGCGCGTGCGTCAGTCGATGCGGCCGTACACGCTGGGCTGGTGGATGCCGATCGACACGCCGCCGAACTGGTTGCCCCGCCCGCCACCGATCCACACGGCGCGCGGCACGCCGCCTCGGGGCGCAGAGGCGGGGAAAACTTGCGGGGAGGGGTTGCTCATGAGGGGACCCTTGAAATCATGGGGATGCTCGAGACAACGCCGGCGCGGCCCGATGGCTGACAACGTGGGCCCGGCACTTGTTCCCGGTTGCAGGGCGCGGTGGTGCCGGTGCCATTGATAGACTCCGCCCGCCTTGCACCACGAGGGCGTGGGTGGCCGGGCTGCGGCACCCGTTGTCGTCGACCGTCCCCCCCTTGATCTCACCGGAGCCCCCCCCATGGAAGCCTTTCTCGTCTCGACCGGTGTGGTGGCCCTGGGTGAAATGGGCGACAAGACGCAGTTGCTGGCCATGCTGCTGGCCGTCAAGTTCAGGCGGCCGATCCCGATCATCCTGGGCATTTTTGTGGCCACGGTGGCCAATCACGCGATGGCCGGCGCGGTGGGCGATTGGGTGGCCGGCGCGATGGGCCCCGACGTGCTGCGCTGGGTGATCGGCGTGTCGTTCATCGCCATGGCCGTGTGGATGCTGATTCCCGACAAGATCGACGAGAACGAGACGGCGCGCGTGCGTTTCGGCGTGTTCGGCACCACGGTGATCACGTTCTTTCTGGCCGAGATGGGCGACAAGACGCAAATCGCCACCGTGGCGCTGGCCGCGCGCTACACCGATCTGGTGGCGGTGGTGGCCGGCACCACGCTGGGCATGATGATCAGCAACGTGCCGGCCGTCTTCATGGGCGAAAAGATCGCTCAGAAGGTGTCGATGAAGCTGGTTCACGGCATCGCGGCGGCGATCTTCGTGGCGCTGGGCGCGCTCACGCTGTTCAACGTCGGCAAACTGTTCTGAAGCCGCGCAGGGCGCAGGCCCTGCGTGCCCCTGGCTTGACATGCATCAGTGTCGTTCCCCGCCTTGGGGGCGACCATCCCCATGAAGGAGATGTCCATGTCCATGCCCACCCACCTCACGCCGAGCCAGCGCTCGGAATTGGCCGCGTTGCTGCAAACCACTGTGCAAGCGACTGAGCTCCAGTCCACCGTACATCAGGAGGGGCTGTCGCTCGTTGAACACGCACAGCAAGTGCTGCAGCAAGACGGCGACGATGCCCCTCAGCGAGCCAGTGACCGGGAGGTCGACTTTGCGGTGTCCGAGCGCGACGGCCAGCGGCTTGTCGCCCTGCGCCGCGCCCAGGCGCGCTTGAGCGACGCCGATTTCGGCCACTGCATCGACTGCGGCGTCCACATCCCGTTTGAACGCCTGCGCATCGAGCCCGAAGCCCTGCGCTGCGTGGCCTGCGAATCGACACACGAAAGGAAACTTTGAAATGACACTCCGACACGCCGTGGTCTGGACCGACCACCAATCCGCCCAGGTGCTGCAGTTCAACGCCGACACCGTGACCGCCCACAAGGTCAAGGCGCACAACCACCCGACCGGCCAGCACGGCAGCGCCGTGCGCAGCGAGCATGAATTTTTCGGTGCGGTGTGCGACGCCCTCGAAGGCATCCCCGAGGTGCTGGTGACCGGCTCGCACACCTCGATCGCCGACTTCCGGCACTACGCCGACAAGCACCGAGCGCAAACCGCGTTGCGCATCACTGGCTACGAGGTGGTCGACCACCCCACCGAAAACCAGCTGGTCGCGATGGCGCGCAAGTATTTCGAGCAACGCGGCTGGGCCGCACGCGCGCCGAGCTGAATCATCCGGGGGCCGGGGCACCGCCGGTGGGTGCTGTCCCAGCCCGTGGCGTGTGAACAGGAGCCCTGCCATGAGCAAGATCGACGTCGTCATCTGTCACCCCGTGCGCACGGCCATCGGCACGTACGCGGGAACCCTCAAGGACCTGCCGGCGCCTGCGCTGGGTGCGGCGGCCATTCGCGAGTGCCTCAAGCGCTCGGGGCTGAACGGCGAGCGGGTGCAGTCGGTGGTGATGGGCAACGTCATCCAGGCCGGCGTGCGCATGAACTCATCGCGGCAGGCCGCCATCGGTGGCGGGTTGCCGGTGGGCGTGCCCGCGATGACGGTCAACCGC
>CAIVGK010000066.1 GCA_903905475.1 uncultured Burkholderiales bacterium
CGGCCGATGACGCGGCGAAGGCCGGCGCTTTTGCCGCGCTGTTCCAGTATCCCGGCGTCAACGGCGTGGTGCGCGACCTGAGCGCGGTGATCACTGATGTGCACGCCGCCGGCGGCCTGGCCATCGTGGCGGCCGACCTGCTGGCGCTGACGCTGCTGAAACCCCCCGGCGAAATGGACGCCGACATCGTGGTGGGCAACACGCAGCGCTTCGGCGTGCCGATGGGCAATGGCGGACCGCACGCGGCGTATCTGGCCACGCGCGACGAGTTCAAGCGCTCGATGCCCGGCCGTCTGGTCGGCGTGAGCATCGACGCCCACGGCAACCCCGCCTACCGGCTGGCGCTGCAAACGCGCGAACAGCACATCCGCCGCGAGAAGGCCACCTCCAACATCTGCACCGCGCAGGTGTTGCTGGCGGTGGTGGCGAGCATGTACGCCGTCTACCACGGCGGCGCGGGCCTGAAGCGCATCGCGCGCCGGGTGGCCGACTACACCTCGGTGCTGGCCGCCGGGCTGCGCGAGCTGGGCGTGGAAGGCGTGGGCGAAGGCGGCTTCGACACGCTGCACATCGCCACCGGCGCACGCACCGATGCGCGGCTGCAAGCCGCCCGCGATGCGGGCTACAACCTGCGCCGCGCCTCGGCCACGTCGATCGGCATCACGCTCGACGAGACCACGACCCGCGAAGACATCGCTGCGCTGTGGGGCGTGTTTTGCGATGGCAAGACGCTGCCCGACTTCAGTCAATTCGAGTCGGGCGTGGCGCTGCGCGTGCCCGCCGCGCTGCTGCGCACCAGCGAGTACCTGCGGCACCCCGTGTTCAGATCCCACCACTCCGAGACCGACATGCTGCGCTACCTGCGCCGCCTGAGCGACAAGGACCTGGCGCTCGACCGCACCATGATCCCGCTGGGCTCGTGCACCATGAAGCTCAACGCCACCAGCGAGATGATCCCCGTCACCTGGCCCGAGTTCGCCAACATCCATCCGTTCGCGCCGCGCGACCAGTTGACCGGCTACGACGTGCTGCGCGAGCAGCTCGAAGGCTGGCTGTGCCAGGCCACCGGCTACAGCGGCGTGAGCCTGCAACCCAATGCCGGCTCGCAAGGCGAGTACGCCGGGCTGCTGGCGATCACCGCGTTTCACGCCTCGCGCGGCGACAGCGGGCGCACCGTGTGCCTGATTCCCGAATCGGCGCACGGCACCAACCCGGCGTCGGCGCAGATGGTGGGCCTGAGCGTGGTGGTGGTGAAGTGCGACACGCAGGGCAACGTCGACATGGACGACCTGCGCGCCAAGTGCGAGCTGCACAGCGCCAAACTCGCCGCCGTGATGGTCACCTACCCGAGCACGCACGGCGTGTTCGAAGTGCGCATCCGCGAGCTGTGCGAGCTGGTGCACCGCCATGGCGCACGCGTGTATGTCGACGGCGCCAACATGAACGCGCTGGTCGGCGTGGCCGCACCGGGCGAGTTCGGCGGCGACGTCAGCCACCTCAACTTGCACAAGACCTTCTGCATTCCGCACGGCGGCGGCGGACCGGGCGTGGGGCCGGTGGCGGTGGTCGCCGATCTGGTGCCCTTCTTGCCCCAGCACCGCACGGCCGCAGGCCTGGGCGAGGCCGGCGAGCATGAGGTGGGCGCCGTGTCGGCCGCGCCACTGGGCAACGCTGCGGTGCTGCCGATCAGCTGGATGTACTGCCGCATGATGGGCGCCGAGGGGCTGCAAGCAGCCACCGAGATCGCCATCCTCTCCGCCAACTACATCGCCTCACGGCTGATCGACCACTTCCCGGTGCTGTATTCGGGTGGCCAGTCGCAGCTGCGCAGCGGTGGTGTGGCACACGAATGCATCCTCGATCTGCGAGCGCTCAAGGACGCCACCGGCATCACCGCCGAAGACGTCGCCAAGCGGCTGATCGACTACGGCTTCCACGCGCCCACGCTGAGCTTTCCGGTGCCCGGCACCTTGATGATCGAGCCGACCGAAAGCGAGCCGCTGCACGAGCTCGACCGCTTCTGCGACGCCATGATCGCCATCCGCGCCGAGATCGCTTTGGTCGAATCGGGCGCCTGGCCGGCGGCCGACAACCCGCTCAAGGCGGCACCGCACACCGCGCAAGCGCTGCTCGGCGCCGACTGGTCGCACCCGTACACGCGCGAACAGGCGGCCTACCCGCTGGCCAGCTTGCGCCGTGACAAGTACTGGGTGCCGGTCGGCCGCGTCGACAACGTGCACGGCGACCGCCACCTCGTGTGCAGCTGCCCGCCGGTGGCGGATTACGCCAGCGAGTGATCAGCCCGGGTGGGCTTCAGGCAGGCCCGCCGCGCGGGTCAGTTCACGGTGATGGCGCGCTGCGTGCAGCGCGCCATCACCCGCCATCTCACTCCGCGTCGACGAAGCGCGCCGCGATGTCCTGAAACTGGTCTTGCACGGCCAGGAAGGCATCGACCACGTCGGGGTCGAAATGCTGGCCGCGGCCCTCGACGAGGCGATCCAGCCCAGCTCGCGGGCCAGGAATGCGTACTCGTAGGTGGGAAACACGATGCTGCCCACGCGCAGCGCAGGCACGGGATTGCGGCAGCCGCAAAGCGCCACGCCCGCCACCGAGCCGAGCAGCATCCGCAAGAGATGCCGACGCCGCGCTTCAGGGTCGATCGATGGTTGGTGCATCCGGGTGACGGCTCGCATCAGAAAGCGGCTCAAGGCCAAGGGAGAACCACGGCCGTCCTGCACATCTCGGCTGCGGCGAGTGCCTGCCCGCTGGCGCCGGTCATTCGAAAGAAGTAGCGCCCTTTTTCACGCCTTTTCCGCCCTGCGGGAAGCGAGCGCCCCCCGGGGGCCGACGGCCGCGCGCACCAGCAGCGACTCGATGTAGCGCTCGAACAGCGCAGCCGGCTCCTGGTGAAACATGCGCATGCGCCCGGTGTGGCTGAGCAGCAGCAAGCCCACGATGTGGGCAAACAAAGCGGCCAGCTCCGAGCGCGCGTCGGCGTCACCGAGCCCCAGCGCGGCCAACCCCGCATGGACAGGGGCCAGCGCATCTTGCAAACGGGCATTGAGCTGCTTGTTGAGCGCCGGCGTCAGACCGCGCGGCTGCAGGCCGTGGAACAGATAAAACCCCAGATCCAGGTCGCGCGGGCTGTCCCGATAGAAGTCGAAGAAGGCGCGGGCGTGCGAGCGCACCGCGCCTTGCAGCGCCCGCCGCTGCGCCGCCGCGCTGCGCGACACCACCGGCGCGGGCGCGGCCGCACCGACACCGGCGTTGAGCCGCTCCAGCGATTCGCCGAGCAGCGCGCCGTAGACCTCTTCCTTGCTGGCGAAGTAGCTGTAGATCGCCCCCGGCGTGTAGCCGGCCCGCTTGGCGATTTCACGCACGCTGGTGCCCTCGAGGCCCAGCTCAAAAAACGCCGACCGCGCGGCTTCAAGCAGCAGCGAGCGGCGCACCTCGGTGACCGCTTGCTTGCGCACGCTGCGCGCGAGGCTGCGGGCATCGACCGGCGGGCTGGCGGGTTCGATCCCGCGGTCGGCAGCGGCGGGCGCTGTCGGGCGGGCCAGTGGTGATTTGCGCATCGGCAAATTGTAGGTTTGATCAATTCATTGAACAGTGTTCAAATTCTTGCAAGACAAACCGCTCGAGCCCACGATGAACACCGTCCCGCACACCCCCAGCGCACCCGCCGCACCGGTTTCCACCGCGCACCTCATGACCAGCGGCGCCTACCGCGAATCGCTGCGCCGGCTCAAGCCCGTGGTGTACGTCGACGGCCAGCTGATCGATTCGGTGGCCGATGCGCCGTCGCTGCAGCCGGGCATCAACGCACTGGGCGTGACCTACGACTTCGCGCACGACGCGGCGATGGCGCCGCTGATGACCGCCACGCAAAGCAGCAGCGGCAAGACGGTCAACCGCATGCTGCACATCAACGAGTCGGCCGGCGACCTGCTCAACAAGCTCGAGGCGGTGCGCTTGCTGTGCCAGGAAACCGGCTGCGCGCAGCGCTACCTGGCGCACGACGCGCTCAATGCGCTGGGTCAGGTCAGCGCGCGCATCGACGACGCGCGCGGCAGCACCGAACACCGCGCACGCTTCGCGGCCTACTTGCAGCATGTGCAAGACGCCGACCTGTCGATCGGCGTGGCCATGACCGACGCCAAGGGCGACCGCTCGCGCCGCCCGCACCAGCAGGCCAACCCCGACACCTACGTGCACGTGGTCGAGCGCAATGGCAAAGGCATCGTGATCTCGGGCACCAAGGCGATCGTCACCGGTGCGCCGTACATGCATGAGTTTCTGGTGATGCCGTGTCGCGCCATGACCGAAGCCGACGCCGACTTCGCGGTGTGCTGCGCGGTGCCGGTGGACGCCGCGGGCATCACCATCGTGGCGCGCCCGGCGGGCCGCCCGGGCGACAAGGTCGAGCACGGCGCGCCGCTGTTTTCGCGGCGCTACGGGCAATCGACCGGCGTGGTCATCTTCGACCGGGTGTTCGTGCCCTGGGAGCGCGTGTTCTACGCCGGCGAGTGGGAGCACTCGGGCGCGCTGACCTACCACTACGCCACCCACCACCGCCACAGCTGCATCGGCGCGCGCGCCGGCTTTGGCGACTTGCTGATCGGCGCGGGCGCGCTGATGTGCGAGGCCAACGGCTTCGATCCCGGCGAGACCTCGAGCCTGCGCGAGCCGATGGTCGAGCTGATCAAGATCACCGAGGGATTTTTTGCCTGCGGCGTGGCCGCCAGCGTCTATGCCACGCGCGACGAATTCAGCGGCAGCTTCATGCCCGAACCGGTGTTCGCCAACATCGGCAAGCTGCTGCTGGCCACGCAGATCTACGACATGCACCGCCTGGCGCACGAGGTCTCGGGCGGCCTGATCGTGGCGCTGCCCGGCCCCGACGAAGACCACAACCCGGCCACCGCGGCCACGCTGGCCGAGGTGCTGCGCGCCAATCCGGCGGTGCCCTACGACAAGCGCATCGAGGTGGCGCGCTTCGTCGAAGACCTCACCGCGTCGTACCAGGGCGGCTGGTACTCGGTGATCAGCCTGCACGGCGGCGGCTCGCCGGCGGCCATGAAGCAGGAGATCTGGCGCAACTACCCGCTGGGCAACAAGGTCGATCTGGTCGAGCGATTGCTCGACCGCGGCGTGCTCGCGCAGGAATCCGGCGAGCCACGCGCCATCACGAAGAACCGCCAACCCGGTCGCTGCTGCGACACCGGCTGCACGCAGCCCGGTCAGCCGGTGATGGTGGCGTTGCCCACGCCCAAGGGCGGCTGAGCCCGATCAACCGACTGCGGGTTGCCGCTCGCCCACGAGCCCTTCTGGCGCGGGGCCGGTTGTCGCCGCCTGGCAAGGCGGCGCGGGCTCAGTGAGCGGACTTCTGGGTCGAAAAGAAGTTGCCCTGCATCACGCCGCTGGCATCGCATTCGGCGTCCGCAGGCACGTCTGATCGGGGCTTGCCTCGACGGTCCCAGCCAAAGAACCGAGCCACCTCGTCGCTGCGCGACAGGGTGTCGGCCTCGCCCAGCGCCAGCAGTTCACAGGTGAAGGGCGCTTCGAACAGCAGGTAGCTCGCCAGCGCCGAGCCGCGCGCCTGCGCGCCCTGCCCCGACACACCCACACCACGCAACAGCGCACGAATGAGCGGCGGCAGGCTTTGCAGGTGGCGCGCCGCGATGTCGTCGAGCCGCTGGCTGGGGGCGATCACCAGCACGTCGATCGGGCGCAATTCACTGCGCCCGCGTGCTTCGGGCGGCAGCAGCGACAGTGTCTTGTTGATGCGCTGCAGGCGTTCGATGTCGACCGCGAGCGCATCGAGAAAGATGCTCGACAGCGCGTGGCCGGCGATCTGCGCCAGGTTGGGATATTCGCCAGAGCCCGCGCGCGACCCGCTGGGGACCAGCGGCTCGTGCAGACGCCCCGCGCCGATCACCAGGATGCGCTCGGCTCCCAGGTGCACCGCCGGCGAGATCGGCGCCGACTGGCGCATGGAGCCGTCGCCGAAGAACTCGCGACCGCCTTCGGGCCCGAGCGCCACGGCCGGGAAGACGAAGGGGATCGCCGACGAGGCCATCAGGTGCTCGATGGTGATCGCCTGGCGCATCGCGATGCGCTGCGAGCGGTTCCACGGCGGCACGCCGACCAGGTCGTCATAGAAGGTCACGTGCAACCCCGATCCGTAACCCGAGGCCGACACGGCCAGGGCCTTCAGGTGGCCCTGGCTCATCACGCCTTGCAGCCGCTCGACCGGCACCAGTTTCGTCAGCAGTTCGCGCAGCGGGCTGTTGTCGAGAAACGAGCGCGGGCGAGCGTGCCGCCACTTGGCCAGCACCCAACCGATCGACAGCATGGTGAGCCAGCGCGCACCGGTTTGCACCACACCAAACGAATCGGAGCGATAGACCTGGTCGACACTGAAGTGGGACCAGGTGTCGACCAGCGTTGCGAGTGCCTCGTCGAAGTTGTCGGCACGACAAGCGAGCGTGGCCGCGTTGATGGCGCCGGCCGAGGTGCCGGTGATCACGTCGAAGGGGTTGCCTGTCGGGCCGTTGCAGTCGCGGCGGATGCGCGCGACGGCCTTGAGCACACCGACCTGATAGGCCGCGCGGGCACCGCCGCCGCTCAGGATGAGTCCGGTCACAGGAGAGGCGTCCATGGACATCAGTGTGTCACCCGGGGCGCTGGCAGTTCCCGCGATCAACGGGGTGATCAGGGCGCCATTCCCGGGACGTGTGGAAGGGCCTGCATCATCCCTCACGAAATCGGCCATGCTCAGACGGGTTGACCCGGCGCGGGCGCGCCTGGGGCTCAGTGCATGAGCGCGCGATCGGCGTGCGTGGCCTGCCGGTCGTGCCCCCCGGCCACGCGGACTCAGAACTCCATGTCGAACTCTTCCATGTCGTCTTTTTCGTCACGGGCCGCGGCCACCCACGCCTGCATCTCGGGCATGGCCATGATCTGCTGGCAATAGGCCGCGCTGGTGCGGTCGATCTTGACGTGGTAGGTCAGGAAGCGCGTGGCCACTGGCGCATACATCGCATCAGCGATGCAGGGTTGGGCGCCGAACAGGAACGGGCCGCCGTACTGGGCGATGCACTCTTGCCAGATGGCGGTGATGCGCTCGATGTCGCCGAGCGCGCGCGCCCACACCTTGTGGCCGGGGAAATCGCCCTTGAGGTTCATCGGCAGGGCCGATCGCAGGCTGCTGAAGCCCGAATGCATCTCGCCACAGATGGCCCGGCAGTGCGCGCGTGCCGCCGCATCGGCGGGCAGCAGGCCGGCATCGGGCTTGATCTCGTTGAGGTACTCGCCGATGGCCAGCGTGTCCCACACCTTGATGTCGCCGTGCGTCAGGCAAGGCACCAGAATGGAGGGCGACAACAAGAGGATTTCCTTGCGGGCGTTGGCGTCGTCGATCGACACCATCACCTCATCGAACGACAGACCCGCCAGTTTGGCCATCAGCCAGCCGCGCAACGACCACGACGAGTAGGTCTTGCTGCTCAGGGTGATGCTGGCTTCGGCGGGCGTCTTGACCGACCGCGACGCTGCCCGTTTGGCGCGCGGCGCAGGTGTGCCGCGCGGGGAGGTCTTGGGGGCTGTGGCCATGGGTGTGTCTCCGACGCTTTTCAATGAGCAGGGCGATCGCAAGCGCTGTGCCAATGCGGGTTGACCAGTAGACTGAGGCGTGCTGGCGCAGGAGTTGCAAGAGAGAACGCATGCCTAAATCCTGGGGACAGTGGATGATGTACGAGGCCTATCAGGCGCAAGCCGATCTGCTGTGGCCGGTGCGCAACTTCACCAAGGCGTTTCTGCCTTCGCTGAAAGAGGGCCGCCACGCATGGAGCCAGTGGGAGCCCACACGCAAGCTGGCCGCGGCGTGGGAGGTGTTTGGCCTGAGCGAAATCACCCACCGGCGGCGCCCTTTCGGCATCGACCAGGCGAGCGTGACAGGCGCAGCCGCCCCCGTGGCCATCGCCGAGGTGGCCGTGCACCGCACACCTTTTGCCACGCTGCTGCACTTCAAGAAGACGGGTGGCGCTCGCAAGACCGATCCCAAGGTGCTGATCGTGGCTCCCATGTCGGGGCATTTCGCGACCCTGCTGCGCGAAACCGTGCGCACCATGTTGGCTGACCACGACGTCTACATCACCGATTGGCACAACGCGCGCGACGTGCCGCTGTCAGCCGGGCGCTTCGGACTTGACGAGTACACCGAGCACCTCATGGATTTCCTGGCGGTGATGGGCCCGGGCTCGCACCTGATGGCGATCTGCCAGCCGTGCGTGTCGGCCCTCGCGGCCACCGCGCTGATGTCCGAGGACCGCCACCCCGCCACGCCGGCCAGCCTGACGCTGATGGCGGGCCCCATCGACTGCCGCATCAGCCCGACATCGGTCAATCAGCTCGCCATCACCAAGCCCATCGAGTGGTTTGAATCGAACCTGATCGGCCGGGTGCCCTGGCGCTATCCGGGCGCGACGCGACGCGTCTACCCGGGCTTCGTGCAGTTGGCCGCGTTCATGAGCATGAACAAGGACCGCCACGTCAACTCCTTCAAGGAGATGTACCAACTGCTGCACGCCCAGGAACCCGCAGGCCTCGAAAAGGCGGAGGTCACGCGCACCTTCTACGAGGAGTATTTCGCCGTGGCCGACCTGCCGGCCGAGTTCTATCTCGAGACCGTGAAATCGGTGTTCCAGGAATACGACTTGCCCAAGGGCACGCTGAAGTTCCGCGATCGACGGGTCAAGCCTGCGGCCATCCGCCGCACCGCGCTGCTCACCGTGGAAGGCGAGCGCGACGACATCTGCGCGGTGGGCCAGACGCTCGCGGCCCACGACTTGTGCACGGGTCTGCGTGAGTACCTCAAGTCCCACTACGTGCAAGCCGGCGTGGGCCACTACGGGGTGTTCAGCGGGCGGCACTGGAACCAGCACATCTACCCGATCGTGCGCGAATCCATCCACACGGCGCAAGCGTCGATCTGAACGGCAGCTGCGGGCGCCTGAGGCGCGCGGCAGCCGGTTTGACTCAGCGTGGCTGCTGTGCCGCGATGCGGGGTGTGGGCACCGTCACGTCAGCGCACTGCGCGCGGTGCCGCAAGGCGTGATCCATCAGCACCAGCGCGAGCATGGCTTCGGCGATCGGCGTGGCGCGGATGCCCACGCAGGGGTCGTGGCGGCCGAAGGTTTCCACCGTGGCCGGATGGCCTTCGAGATCGATCGACGGGCGCGGGCTGCGAATCGAGCTGGTGGGCTTGATGGCGATGGCCACGGTGATGTCCTGACCGGTGGAAATGCCGCCGAGCACGCCACCGGCGTTGTTGCCCACGAACCCCTCGGGCGTGAGTGCATCGCCGTGCGTGGTGCCACGCTGGGCGGTGCTGGCAAAGCCGGCGCCGATCTCCACGCCCTTGACCGCGTTGATGCCCATCATCGCGTGGGCGATGTCGGCATCGAGCTTGTCGAACAGCGGCTCGCCCCAGCCCACCGGCACGCCGCGCGCGGCCACCTCGATGCGTGCACCGCACGAATCGCCGGCCTTGCGCAAGTCGTCCATGTAGGCCTCGAGGCGAGCGATGTCGCTGACGTTGGCGGCAAAGAACGGGTTGTCGGGAATGTGGTCGAGCGACTCGAACGGAATGACGATGTCGCCGAGCTGCGACATGTGGCCCACGAAGCTGATGCCGTGGTGCTCGCGCAGCCACTTCTTGGCCACCGCCGCGGCACCCACCATCGGTGCCGTCATGCGCGCCGACGAGCGCCCGCCACCACGCGGATCACGCAGCCCGTACTTGTGCCAATAGGTGTAGTCGGCGTGGCCAGGGCGAAAGGTCTGGGCGATGTTGCCGTAGTCCTTGCTGCGCTGGTCGGTGTTGCGAATCAGCAGGCAGATCGGCGTGCCGGTGGTGCGGCCCTCGTAGACACCCGAGAGGATCTCGACCGTGTCGGGCTCGTTGCGCTGCGTGACGTGGCGGCTGGTGCCGGGACGCCGGCGATCGAGCTCGGGCTGGATGTCGGCCTCGCTGAGCAGCATGCCGGGCGGGCAACCATCGATCACGCAACCGATGGCCGGGCCGTGCGACTCGCCGAAGTTGGTGACGCAAAACAGGTGACCGAGGGTGCTGCCGGACATGGCTCTTGGCTTTCAGGAAACGAAGGAATGGGGATGGGGCATGGCGCTCAGGCGCGCCTGCTGCCGGGCGCTGCAGCCCGTGTCAGCGGCTCAAAGTGCGGGCGCTTCCTTGATGGCGGCGGTTTCGCCTGGCGGCTGATTGGCAGGCCAGTCGCGGATGTAGGCCTTGAGCAGGCGGTTTTCGAAATCCTGCCCGTCCACCACGGCCTTGGCCACGTCGTAGAACGAGATCACGCCCATCAGCGTGCGCTGGGTCATCACGGGCAGGTAGCGCGCGTGGTGCACGAGCATCATGCGACGCACCTCGTCGATGGCGGTGTCGGGGGTGCACGTCAGCGGGTGGTCGTCCATCACCGAGCGCACGCTCATGGAGCCCACGCTGCCGCCGTTGCGCACGATGGACTGGATCACCTCGCGAAATGACAGCATGCCAGCCAGTTCGCCGTGCTCCATCACCACCAGCGAGCCGATGTCCTTGTCGGCCATGGTGTGCAACGCCTCGGCCAGCGAGGTGTCGGGCTTGACGGTGTAGAGCGTTCCGCCCTTGGCGGCCAGGATCTGGGTGACATTCATGGGGGATCTCCTCATGCGAGCGGAAGAACGGAGCAATATAGACGCAAAGGCCCGCGTGGACGTTGAGCAAAGCGGCGACGTCTCGGCTTTGCCACGCCGCCAGCACGCGAGCACAGCGGATTTACGGAACGATCAGGTCGCGCACCGTCATGCCCTGGAAGTTGGCCCGGCGCCAGAACGCGGCGAGCGGCGGCGAGGGGGCGAGCAGGCACGCCGCCAGCAGCGGCTGCGCCAGGGTCTGGTCGGGGTCGCACAGCAGCACGTGGCGAGCCGTGCCCGACTCCTCGAGCCGCCCCACCCAGTCGAGGTCCACCAGCGCGTCGAGCGCCGGCTCGACGTGCAGCGGATCGGTGTTGAGAGCGTCGGCCAGCTGGTGCGAGTCGAGCCCCCGTTCGGGCGTGCCGCGTGCGGCATTCAGCGCGCGCAAGACCGCCACCGTCAGCTCGAATCGATACCCCGGCAGGTGGCCACGCGGCACCACCCGCAAGCGCAGCGTGGGCGCGTAGGCGGCGATCACCGCACCCAGCAGCACGATCACCCAGCCCAGATACAGCCACACCAGGAAGATCGGCACCGTGGCAAACGCGCCATAGATGGTCGAGTACGTCGGCACCAGGTGCAAGTACCAGCCGAGCAGCCGCTTGGCGAGGTCGAACCCGAGCGCCACGAAAAAGCCGCCTGCCAATGCGTGAGTCCAGCGCACATGGGTGTTGGGCACATGACGGAACAAGGCGGCCATGCCCAGCCACTGCAGCGTGAACCCGACCAGCAGCAGCAGCACGTTCACGCCGCCCGGCAACGCACTGACGAAGCCGCGCGAAGCCGAAATCAGATACGAGGTGATGCTCATGCTCACCCCCAGCAGCAGCGGCCCGAGGGTGGCGGCAGCCCAGTACACCAGCACGCGCTGCGCGATGGGCCGGGTGATGCGCACGCGCCAGATGGTGTTGAGCGTGCGGTCGATGGTGAGCATCAACGCCAGCGCGGTACCCACCAGCACGATCAGACCGACCACACCGAGCTGCTTGGCCTTGCCGGAGAACTGCGTGAGCGACGCCAGCACCGGCTTGGCGATGCCCGGGGGCACCAGCGCTTGCATGAGGTACTTCTCGAGGTCGTCCTGGAACGTCGCGAACATCGGAAACGCCGAGAAGATGGCCAGCATGACGGTGAACAGCGGCACCACCGAGATCAACGTGGTGAAGGTCAGGCTGCCTGCGGTCAGACCGAGATGGTCCTCGCGAAAGCGCTGCCGCAGCGTGCGGGCGGTGTCGATCCACGGCCAGGTTCGCAGCACCGCCAGCCCGTCCGCCAGGCGTTGGCGCCACGCTTGGAGTCGGGTGACGTTGAGGCTGGGGGGGGCATCCATCGCTGGCTATGATGCCAGCGATGAGTTCCCACCCGACGCCCACCTCGCCCGCGGCCAGCACCGTGCCCGCTTCGCCCACCGACATGCTCAGCGCATCGCCACCCATGGTGACCTGGACACGCGCCGTCGCGGTGGGCAGCCTGCTCGGGTTGATCGTGCTGGGTCTGGCCTGGGAACTGGTGCTGGCGCCCACCGGCAACCGCACGCTGGTGCTCAAGGTGCTGCCGCTGGCGGTGCCGCTGGTCGGCTTGCTGAAGAACCGCATGTACACCTACCGCTGGGTGAGCCTGATGATCTGGCTGTACTTCATCGAGGGCGTGATCCGCGCCACTGGCGACGGCGGCTTGAGCGCCGCGCTGGCCGGGGTGGAGATCGCCCTGTGCGTGAGCCTGTTCGCTGCCTGTGCGGTGCATGTGCGCTGGCGGCTGTACCGGGCGCACGCTGTGGCGGCTGAGGGCTCGCCGACCGCGTGAGACAGCCCTCGCACGAAGGCGGCATCCGGCGCGCCGACAAGACGCTCCTCGACGAGTTGCGAGCGGCCGTCGCTGCCGAACAGGTGCTGACCGAGGGGGATCTGTCGGCCTGGGAAGTCGACTGGCGGCGCCGCTACCGCGGGCGCGCCTTGTGTGTGGTGCGGCCCGGCGACACCCTGGAGGTTGCAGCGGTGGTGCGGGCCTGTGCGCGGCACGGCGCGGCCATCGTGACCCAGGGTGGCAACACCGGGCTGGTGGGCGGCTCGGTGCCCGATGGCAGCGGCACGCAGGTGCTGTTGAGCCTCGCGCGGATGAACCGCATCCGAGAACTCGACGTGCTGAACCTGACCCTGACGGTGGATGCCGGCTGCCTGCTGCAGCAAGCGCAGCAAGCCGCGTCGGATTGCGGCTTGCTTTACCCGCTGCGCCTGGCCTCGGAGGGCAGTTGCACCATCGGCGGCACGCTGGCCACCAATGCCGGCGGCACGCAAGTGCTGCGCTACGGCAACGCGCGCGAGCTGTGCCTGGGCCTGGAGGTCGTGACCGCCGACGGCGAGGTCTGGGACGGTCTGCACGGTCTGCGCAAGGACAACACCGGCTACGACCTGCGTGACCTGCTGATCGGCAGCGAGGGCACGCTGGGCGTGATCACCGGCGCCACCCTGAAGCTGTATCCGCAACCGGCGGCCGTGACCACGGCGATGGCTGCGACGCCGACACTGGCATCAGCGGTGCGCTTGCTCGACATGGCCAGAGCGCGGCTGGGCGCCGGGCTGACCGGCTTCGAGGTGATGAACGGCACCGCGCTCGAGCTGGTCCGCCGCCACTTCCCCGACGGCGCTGCGCCGCTGCCCCCGGGGCCCTGGACGGTGCTGCTGGAGCAGTCGGACGCCGAAAGCGCAGCCCATGCGCAAGGGCTGTTCGAATCGCTGCTGGAAGCCGCGCTGGTCGATGGCTGCATCTGCGATGCGGCGGTGGCGGCGAGCCTGGCGCAATCGGCCTCGATGTGGCGGCTGCGTGAAGGCATTCCCCTGGCGCAAGCCGCCGAGGGCCTGAACATCAAGCACGACATCGCGGTGCCGGTCTCGCGCATCCCCGCTTTCGTGCAGCACACCGATGCCGCACTGCACGCGCGGCTGCCGGGCGTGCGTCTCGTCAACTTCGGCCACCTCGGCGACGGCAACCTGCACTACAACGTGCAGGCGCCGCCGGGGGTCGCTGCGGCGGACTTCCTGGCTCGCCACGAGGCGGAGGTGAACGCGCTGGTCTATGACGCCGTCATGGCCCACGGTGGCTCGGTGTCGGCCGAGCACGGGATCGGCGTGCTCAAGCGCGAGGCGCTGGTTCGGTACAAATCACCGGTGGCCCTCCAGATGATGCGAGCCATCAAGGCAGCGCTCGACCCGTGCAACACGATGAACCCGGGACGGCTGCTCTGAGCGGTGGGGGCACCCGCGCAGCCCATGGCCGCCCAGACCCGATCCGGCGACTACTGCACCGGCCCCTTCATCGCCGCGGGCATGGGCAGCGAAGCCACCTCGATGCCTTCCTCGCGCAGCGACCGGGCCTCGACGGGCGTGGCCTGACCGCGGATGGGACGCTCCTCGGCTTCGCCGTAGTGCATGCGGCGGGCCTCTTCGGCAAAGCGCGCTCCGACATCGTCGGTGTGGTTGATCACATGCTGCACCGCTTGCATCCAGGCCGCCTGCATGGCCTGCGGGTCCAGCGGCGGGGCATGCGCGCTCGGCTGGCCGGCGGGCTCGCTCGGGCTGCGCGCCACCTCATCGCCAGCGGCACGCCCCGAGGCGGCCCGTTCGGCTTGGGCAGACTCGTGAGAGCTGGCCGCCGCCCGCGAGTGCGACGTCACCACGTGGGGTGCCGAGGGCAACCGCTGCACCTGCGTGTCGCCGCACAGCGGGCAGGCCACCAGGTTTTTCTCGATCTGGGAGAGGTAATCGGCTTCCGAGCCGAACCAGCCCTCGAAGCGGTGGTGTGCCGAGCAGCACAGATTCAAGACCTTCATGGGCGGATCAATGTTCGCCGGGCAGAGGCGGTGGCGTGGTCCAGGCCACGCTCCAGCGGCCCTCGCGCCAGTGGCGAAGCCACAGCATGCCGACCAGCGTCTTGACGTCGGTGAGCGAGCCTTCATGGGCCGCGTCTTCCAGCGCCTCGAGCGTGGTGGTGTCGACATCGACGAACTCGCCCACATCGAGTGCACGCTCGCCGAGCGACAAACCGCGCGCGAACCAGACCTCGATGCCTTCGGTCGAATAGGCGATGGCGTTGTGCAAGATGCCAGCGCGCGCCCACTCGGTGGCGCGGTAACCGGTTTCTTCAGCGAGTTCGCGCATGGCGCATTCGAGCGCAGGCTCACCGACTTCGAGCTTGCCCGCCGGGAACTCGAGCATCACCCGGGCGACCGGATAGCGGTACTGCCGCTCGACGATCAGGCGGCCGTCGTCGAGGATCGGCACGATCATCACCGCACCGGGGTGCACGATGTACTCGCGGTGCGCCGTGCTGCCATCGGGCAGCCTCACCTCATCGCGACGCACATCGAGAAAGCGTCCGCGGTACACCTGCTGCGACTCGACGAAGTCTTCGCGCAGATGGGCATCAACCGGAGAGTTGGCGTCGGGGTCCAGCGGGCGGTCGTCGCGCGCGCTCACCAGGGTGCCTTCATCGAACCACGATCAAGTCGTGAGCGCCTTGCCGATCGCGTTCACGCACAGCGCCATCAGACCGCCCGGAAACAAGCCGAACAGCAGCACGGCGGCACCGTTGAGCGACAGCAGCGTCCTGACCTCGCTGGACGCCACGATCGGTGCGGTGTCGGTGGGCTCGTCGAAGTACATGACCTTGACGAGGCGCAGGTAATAGAACGCGCCGATCAGCGAGAACACGACCGCAGCCACGGCGAGCACGATGTAGCCGGTGACGTTGGTCACCACAATGGCCTGCAGCACGCTGAACTTGGCATAAAAGCCCACGGTGGGCGGCAGGCCAGCCAGCGAGAACATGAGGATCGCCATCACGCCGGCGTACCAGGGGCTGCGACGGGCCAGACCCTTGAGGTCATCGATGTTCTCGGCCTCGAAGCCTTGCCGCGACAGCAGCATGACGATGCCGAACGTGCCCAGCGTGGTCAGCACGTAGGTGATCATGTAGAACATCGCCGAGCTGTAGCCATTGGCTGCCGACAGCGTGTTGGCGCCGATCACCGTGGGTGTCAGGCCCAGCAGCATGAAACCCATGTTCGCGATGGTGGAGTAGGCCAGCATGCGCTTGAGGTTGCTCTGCGCGATGGCCGACAGGTTGCCGATCGCCATCGAGCCGATGGCCAGCACCACCAGCATCTGCTGCCACTGCTCGGCCACACCCGACATCCCCTCGACCAGCAAGCGCATCGTGATGGCAAAAGCAGCCAGCTTGGGCGCGCCACCAATGAGCAGCGTGATGGCCGTGGGTGCGCCCTGGTACACGTCGGGCACCCACATGTGGAAGGGCACCGCACCGAGCTTGAAGGCCAGACCCGACACCACGAACACCAGGCCGAACACCAGCACCGCCTTGTTGATCTGGCCCGTGCCGATGGCCTTGAACACCTCGCCGATGTCGAGCGAGCCGGTCGCGCCATACATCATCGACATGCCGTAGAGCAAGAAGCCGCTGGCCAGCGCACCCAGCACGAAGTACTTCATGGCTGCTTCGGTGGCGTTCAGGCTGTCCCGACGCATGGCGGTCAGTGCGTACAGCGACAAGCTCATCAACTCGAGCCCGAGGTACACCACCAGGAAGTTGTTGGCCGAGACCATCACGCAAATGCCCAGCAGCGAGAACATGCTCAGCGTGAACAACTCGCCCTTGAGCAGGTCACGGCTCTCGGCATACGGCCGGGCGTAGGCCAGCGAAATCATCACCGTCACGCTGGCAAAGAAGGCCAGCAAGTTGCCCATCGGATCGGCCACGACCATGCGTTGCATGGCATACACGGACAGACCGTCGTCGTACTGCGACAGGTACATCAGTGCCACCACCGCCAGCGAGCCCTGCGTGAGCCAGTAGGTCATCCGACGCTTGGGGTCGGTGGACCACAGGTCGACGAGCGCCACGACGCAAGCGGCCAGCAGCAGAAAGATTTCGGGATAGACAGCGGGCCAGTTCATCTCATTCATGGGGTGGGCTCCGAGCACGCAGCAACCATCGGGTGTCGGGCGATCATCAGTTGAGCTTCGACACGGCCACGTGCTTCAGCAGTTCGGTCACCGACACGTGCATCACGTCGGTGAATGGCTTGGGGTACAGGCCCATCCACAGCACGGCAACGGCCAGCACGGTCATGATGAGCACTTCTCGGGCGTTCAGGTCGGTCAGCTCGGCCACGTGGTGATTGGCCACCGGGCCGAAGTACACGCGCTTGACCATCCACAAGGTGTAGGCCGCACCGAAGACCAGCGCGGTGGCCGCCAGTGCGCCCAGCCACAAGTTGACCTGCACGGCACCCAGGATGACCATCCACTCGCCCACGAACCCAGCGGTGGCTGGCAAGCCGCAATTGGCCATGGCAAAAAACACTGCGAAGGCGGTGAAGGTGGGCATGGTGTTGACCACCCCGCCGTAGCTGGCGATTTCGCGGGAATGCACCCGGTCGTAGAGCACGCCGATGCACAGGAACATCGCCCCCGACACGAAGCCGTGCGACACCATCTGCACCAGCGCGCCGGACATGCCGAGCTCGTTGAACAGGAAGAAGCCCAACGTGGCAAAGCCCATGTGCGCAATCGACGAATAAGCGACCAGCTTTTTCATGTCCTGCTGCACCAGAGCGACCAAGCCGATGTAGACCACGGCGATCAGCGACAGCGTGATCACGAGCCACGCCCATTCGTGACTGGCGTCCGGCGTGATCGGCAGCGAAAAGCGCAGGAACCCGTAGCCGCCGAGCTTGAGCATGATGGCAGCCAGCACCACCGACCCCCCGGTGGGCGCCTCGACGTGCGCGTCGGGCAGCCAGGTGTGAACGGGCCACATCGGCACCTTGACCGCAAACGCCGCGAAGAACGCGAAGAACAGCAGCGTTTGCACCGACATCGGCAGCGGCAGCTTGTGCCATGTCAGCAGATCGAAACTGCCGCCCGACTTGAAGTACAGGTACATCAGCGCGACCAGCATCAGCAGCGAGCCCGCCAGCGTGTACAGGAAGAACTTGAAGGCGGCATAGACCCGCTTCGGCCCGCCCCACACGCCGATGATGATGTACATCGGGATCAGCGTGGCCTCGAAGAACACGTAGAACAGCAAGCCATCGAGCGCGCAGAACACGCCGATCATGATCCCCGAGAGGATCAGGAAAGCGCCCATGTACTGGTTGACGCGCTCGGTGATGACCTCCCAGCCGGCGATCACCACGATGACGGTGATGAACGAGGTGAGCAGCACGAACCACACCGAGATGCCGTCGACGCCCAGGTGGTATCGCACGTTGAAGCGGTCGATCCAGGCCAGGCTCTCGACGAACTGCATCTGCGCAGTACCCACGTCGAAACCGAGGATCAGCGGCAAGGTGACGACAAACGACGCGATGGACGCCAACAGCGCAAACCAGCGGGCAGTGCCCGCCTGTTCATCGCGCCCCAGCGCCAGCAGCACCGCGCCGGAAAGGATTGGCAACCAGATCGCCAGACTCAACAAACCCATGTTCTTGTTCTCCGTGCCGGCGGCGCTCAGCGCCCTACCGAGCCGCCCAGATAGGGCCAAAGCTGCCAGGTCATCAATCCGATCAGACCCAGAATCATCACCAGCGCGTACCAGTAGAGGTAGCCGGTCTGCACCAGCCTGACCACCGACGACATTCCACCGACCAGCCGGGCCGAGCCGTTGACGAGCGCACCGTCAATGAAAGCCACGTCACCGCCCTTCCACAACCCGCGTCCCAGCAGGCGTGCACCGGCGGCGAGGACGTGTTCGTTGAACCAGTCCATGTAGTACTTGTTCTCGAGCACGCGCACCAGTGGCGACAAGGCGCGCCCGATGGCCGCGGGAATCTCGGGTTTGATCCGGTAGAACACGAAAGCCACTGCCACGCCCGAAAAGGCGAGCCAGAACGGCAGGCTGCTCAAGCCATGAATCGCCATCGCCAAGGCGCCATGGAATTCGTGGGCCAGTTCTGCCATGGCCGGGTGATGCTCGGCATTGATGAAGATCGAGTCCTTGAAGATCCCGCCGTAGAGCATGGGCTCGATGGCGAAGTAGCCGATCAGCACCGAGGGGATCGCCAGCAGAACCAGCGGCAGTGTCACCACCCACGGTGACTCGTGGGGCTCGTGAGCGTGATCGTTGGCATGAGCGTGGTCGTCCGCCTTGGCATGGGCTGCTGCATGCCCGTGGTCATCGGCCTCGGCGTGGTGGTCGTGCTCGCCGGGGAACGGCTTGTGACGGAAGTTTTCCTTGCCGTGGAAGACGATGAAGTACATCCGGAATGAATAGAACGCCGTGACAAACACGCCGGCCATCACGGCGAAGTAGGCGAAGCTCGAACCCCACAGGTGGCTCGCGTGCACCGCTTCAATGATGCTGTCCTTGGAATAGAACCCCGAAAACAGCGGCGTGCCGATCAAGGCGAGTGAACCGAGCAGCGAGGTGATCCAGGTGATGGGCATGTACTTGCGCAGTCCACCCATGTTGCGGATGTCCTGATCGTGGTGCATGCCCATGATCACCGAGCCCGCACCGAGAAACAGCAAGGCCTTGAAGAACGCATGCGTCATCAGGTGAAACACCGCCACCGAATAGGCCGAGGCGCCGAGCGCCACCGTCATGTAGCCGAGCTGTGACAAGGTCGAGTAGGCCACCACGCGCTTGATGTCGTTCTGGATGATGCCCAGAAAGCCCATGAACAGCGCCGTGATCGCACCGATCACCATCACAAAGCTGAGCGCCGTGTCCGACAGCTCGAAGATCGGCGACATGCGCGCGACCATGAAGATGCCGGCCGTGACCATCGTGGCCGCGTGGATCAACGCGGAAATCGGGGTCGGGCCTTCCATCGAATCCGGCAGCCACACGTGCAGCGGGAACTGCGCGCTTTTGCCCATGGCGCCGATGAACAAGCAGATGCTGATCACCGTGACCAGCATCCAGTCGGTGCCTGGCAAGGTGAGCTGGGCGAGCTGATCGGCCTTGGCAAAGGCTTCGGCGTAGTTGAGTGTTCCGGCGTACGCCACCACCAGACCGATGCCGAGGATGAAGCCGAAGTCGCCCACCCGGTTGACCAGGAAGGCCTTCATGTTGGCCGCGATGGCCGACGGCTTGGTGTAATAAAAACCGATCAGCAGGTACGACACCAGACCCACGGCTTCCCAGCCGAAGAACAGCTGCAGCATGTTGTTGCTCATCACGAGCATCAGCATCGAGAAGGTGAACAGCGAGATGTAGCTGAAGAAGCGCTGGTAGCCGTCTTCCTTGGCCATGTAGCCGACGGTGTAGATGTGCACCATCAGCGACACGAAGGTCACCACGCACATCATCATCGCGGTGAGCCCGTCGATGAGGAAACCGACCTCCATCTTCAAGCCGCCGAGCACCATCCATTCGTAGACCGTGGCGTTGAAGCGCGCGCCATCAAGCACCACGTCCTTCAAGGTCAGCGCCGACAGGACGAAGGCGATGAACACGCCGAGGATGGTGACCGAGTGGGCACCTTGGCGCCCGATCAGCTTGCCGAACAGGCCGGCTGCAATGGCACCCACCAGTGGCGCCAGGGGCACGACCAGCAGCAGGTTTTGGGAGAGTTGTGCGGACATGGTGTTCTGACTGCGAAAGGCCGATCAGCCCTTGAGGCTGTCGAGTTCGTCGACGTTGATGGTGGCGCGGTTGCGAAACAGCACCACCAGGATCGCCAGCCCGATGGCGGATTCGGCGGCAGCCACTGTGAGGATGAAGAAGACAAACACCTGGCCAGCCATGTCGCCGAGGTAATGCGAGAAGGCGACAAAGTTGAGGTTGACCGCCAGCAGCATCAGCTCGATCGCCATCAGCAGCACGATCAGGTTCTTGCGGTTGAGGAAGATGCCGATCACCGACAGCGCAAACAAGATGGCACCGACCGAAAGAAAGTGGCCCAGCGTGATGGGACCCAACGTCACGGCGCTCACGGCTGTTCTCCTGGAGTGACGACGGGATCAGGCGCCTCGACCGTTGGTTGCATCTTCACCAGACGCACGCGGTCGGCCTTGCGGGCCTTGACCTGCTCGGACGGGTTGGTGTACTTCGAATCCTTGCGCTGGCGCAGCGTGAGCGCGATGGCCGCGATGATGGCCACCAGCAGCAGCACGGCCGCGATCTCCAGCGGATACAGGTACTGCGTGTAGATCTCGATGCCCAGCAACTTGGTGTTGCCGAGCTTGACGTCATCGAGGTCTGCCGCTGGCGCACTGCGCAGGTTGAACCCCGGAATCAACACAGCGGCCATCTCGAGCGCGATGACCAAGCCCACGAGACCGGCCACCGGGGCGTGCTTCCAGAAGCCTTCGCGAAGGGTGTCGGTGTTGATGTCAAGCATCATCACCACGAAAAGGAACAGCACCATCACCGCGCCAACGTAAACCAAGATGAGCGCGATCGACAGGAACTCGGCTCGCAACAGCATCCACACGCAAGCTGCCGAGAAAAACGACAGCACCAGATACAGCGCCGCGTAGACGGGGCTGCGCGCGGTGATGACGCGGAACGCTGCGAACAGCATCACCGCGGAGAAGATATAGAAAAGCGCAGGAGTGGTGGTCATGGGTGTGTCTGACTTGCAACCGGTTTACCGGCTCGCCGGCATGTGGGAGAAACGCGAGGTCCTCAGCGGTAGCGCGCGTCAGCCTCCTTGTTGGCTGCGATTTCGGGTTCGTAGCGGTCGCCGACGGCCAGCAACATGTCCTTGGTGAAGTACAGGTCGCCACGCTTTTCGCCGTGGTATTCGAAGATGTGCGTCTCGACGATCGAGTCGACAGGACAGCTTTCTTCGCAGAAGCCGCAAAAGATGCACTTGGTGAGGTCGATGTCGTAGCGGGTGGTCCGCCTCGATCCGTCATCGCGCACTTCGGACTCGATCGTGATCGCCATCGCCGGGCACACCGCCTCGCACAGCTTGCAGGCAATGCAGCGCTCTTCACCGTTTTCATAACGGCGCAGCGCATGCAAGCCGCGAAAGCGCGGGCTCATCGGTGTCTTTTCTTCAGGGAACTGAACGGTGATCTTGCGTTGAAAGAAATGGCGCCCGGTCAGCTTGAAGCCTTTGAGCAATTCCAGCAAAAAGAAGCTGGAAACGAAGTCCTTGATGGGTGTTGCGGCCGACATGGATGCCTCTACTTCCAGATGTTCCAGGGGGACTGAATCCACAGCCCCACCACGACCAGCCACACCAGGGTCAGCGGAATGAACACCTTCCAGCCCAAACGCATGATCTGGTCATAGCGGTAGCGAGGAAAGCTCGCCCGCACCCACAGGAACAACGTACAAATCATGAACGTCTTGCCGAACAGCCAGAACCAGTTCCAGAACCACATCGATTGCACGATCCAGTCCGGGGTGCTCAGACCGAGGCTCGAGAACGAGACCGGCGCCATCCAGCCGCCAAGGAACATCACGCAAGCCAGCGCCGAAACCAAGATGATGTTGGCGTACTCGGCCAGGAAGAACATCGCGAACGACATGCCCGAGTACTCGACCATGTGGCCGGCCACGATTTCGGATTCGCCCTCGACCACGTCGAAGGGGTGGCGGTTGGTTTCAGCGATGCTGGCGATCACGTAGATCACGAAAATCGGAAACAGCGGCAGCCAGTTCCAGCTGAGGAAAGTCAGCCCCATGTCGGCGAAGGTGCCGCGACCCTGCTGCTGCACGACGTCGGTCATGTTGAGGCTGCCCGTGACCATCAGAACCACCACCAGCGCGAAACCCATCGCGATCTCGTAACTCACCATTTGCGCCGAGGCGCGCAGCGCACCCAGGAAGGCGTATTTCGAATTGGACGCCCAGCCGGCGATGATCACGCCGTAGACCTCCATCGAGGTGATGGCCATCAGGAACAGCAGCCCGGCGTTGATGTTGGCCAGCGCGGCTTCCGGACCGAAGGGCATCACGGCCCAGGCCGCCAGCGCCGGCATGATGGTCATCACGGGGCCGAGGAAAAACAACCCCTTGTTGGCGGCAGACGGGACGATGATTTCCTTGAAGACCAGCTTGACCGCATCAGCGATCGGCTGCAGCAGCCCGAACGGGCCGACCCGATTGGGGCCCGGACGAATCTGCGTCCAGCCAATCGCCTTGCGCTCCCACAGCGTGAGGTAAGCCACGCACAGCATCAGCGGGATCACCAAAGCGATGATCTTGACCAGTGCGTAAACGACCGGCCAGGCCGCCCCCAGCACAGAACCACCGTATGAATTGACAGTCTCGAACATATGGCGGCCTCAGACCTTGTCGAGGGTGACGGGGCCAAACATGGCACCGAGGGTTCGCGCACTGGCCGTACCCGCGCTCACCCGAACCGCACGAGCCGCCAAGGTGGGGTCGATTCGAACCGGCAACTCCGCGACCAGGGCTCCCTGCGACACGCGCACCAGCGCTCCATCGATCAGCCCCATCTGCGCGGCCGTGCTGGTGGACACACCAACGGCTGGCGCTGAAGCATCAGCCGTGTGCTGCAAAGCGTCAGCGCGACGAACCAGCGCATCGGTCTGGTAGATCGGGACATCGGACAACCGCTCGAGCCCGGAAAGCGGCTCGGTCAGCGTCACCGCTTGGGCCGCGGCGTTGTGCAAACGCGCGGGGATCGAATCCAGATCGCCCAGTGCCTCGGCGCGGACAGCCTCCGAAGTCTCGAACTCGAAGCCTGGCAGCTTGAGCAAGTTGCCGAGAACGCGCAAGACCTTCCAGGCCGGGCGCGTTTCGCCCAGCGGCTTGACCACACCGTGGAAGCTCTGGGCGCGGCCCTCGGCGTTCACGAACGTCCCCGAGGTCTCGGTGAACGGCGAAATAGGCAGCAGCACGTCGGCGCAGTCGAGCGCTGCGTCCCGGAACGACGTGAAGGCCACCACCATCTCGGCCGACTGCAACGCCGCCGACGCGGCAGCCGGCTGGGCTGCATCGCGATCGGGCTCGACGTTGAGCAGCAAGCAAGCCTTCAACGAACCTTGAAGCATTGCAGCCGCATTCAGGCCACCAGAAATTGGCTGCGCGCGCACCAGCTGGGCGCCCACGGTGTTGGCCGCTTCGGTGAGATCTCCCACCGATGCGCCGGTGTGCTCACCGATCCAGGTGGCAAGCGATTGCAGCTGCGCCGCTTGCGGATGTTGAACGGCAGCGTTGCCCAGCAGGATGGCCTTGCGATCGCCGCCCAGCAGCGACGCTGCGATGACAGAGGCTTGCGGCGACACTTCCACCGCGACGGGGGCGGAAACACCCTTCGTTGCAGCCACCGCCGCAGCCACTTCAGCCAGAGCTCGCACCCAACCGCTCGGCGCGGCCGTGAGCTTGGTGGCGACCGGCATGAGCCAGTCGTCGTGAACCGCCTGCAAGCTGTGAATCTGGGCACCCTTGCGAGCCGCCTGGCGCAGACGTTGAGCGAACAGCGGATGGTCCTTGCGCAGGAAAGAGCCCACCACCAGCACGCGCTGCATGCCGGACAGCGATTCGATCGAGGTGCCCAACCAGCGAGCCGGCGAATCGGCCTGGGCCGCGGCTGAAAAATCAGCGTGTCTCAGCCGATGATCGATGTTGTCGCTTCCAAGACCGCGTACCAGCTTGCCCAACAGGTGAAGTTCTTCGACCGTGCTGTGCGCGCTGCCCAGTGCACCGATGGATTGCGCGCCGTGGTCCGCCTTGATCTGCGCCAGTCCGTTGGCGACGTATTGCAGCGCCGTGGTCCAGTCGACCGTCTTCCATTCGCCGCCCTGCTTGAGCATGGGAGCGGTCAGGCGCAGTTCGCTGTTGACGGCCTCATACGAGAAGCGATCGCGGTCGGCGATCCAGCATTCGTTGACGGCTTCGTTTTCGAGCGGCACCACGCGCATCACCTTGTTGGCCTTGACCTGAACGATCAGGTTGGCACCGGTGCTGTCATGCGGAGACACCGACTTGCGACGTGACAGCTCCCACGTGCGAGCGCTGTAGCGAAACGGCTTGCTGGTCAGGGCACCGACCGGGCAGACATCGATCATGTTGCCCGACAGCTCGGAGTCGATGGTGTCGCCGACCACGGTGGTGATCTCGGAATGCTCGCCACGATGGATCATGCCGAGCTCCATCACGCCGGCGACTTCCTGGCCAAACCGCACGCAGCGGGTGCAATGGATGCAGCGGCTCATCTCCTGCATCGAAATCAGCGGGCCGACGTCCTTGTGGAACACCACCCGCTTTTCTTCGTGATAACGCGAGCTCGAACCGCCGTAACCCACGGCGAGATCCTGCAACTGGCACTCGCCACCTTGATCGCAGATCGGGCAATCCAGCGGGTGGTTGATGAGCAG
>CAIVGK010000067.1 GCA_903905475.1 uncultured Burkholderiales bacterium
AGGCAGATCCATCAACTGGAAATAATCGCCGCCCTTGGCCGCGATGCTGTCGGTGCCCCAGTCAATGGATTTTTCTGCCTTCTTCATCAGGGGAATGTGTTTGGAGCACTGGATATAGGCCTCCTCGACCTCCACCATCACCCAGCGCTCGGGGCATTTCTTGCCTTCCTGGCGGATGTCCTCGATCACACTGGCCGGCAGTTTTTCCGCGTAGGCGAGCAGTTCGGAGTTCTCGATCACCCTGGCCTTGCCATTGACATGCAGGCCGACCGTGTCGCGGGTGAAATCGATCATCAGCATCGCGATGTGGGGGTTCTCGCTCAGGTTTCCTGAATTGGCATACACCCCGTTGCCGCGGAGTTCCGGATACAAGACGTACTTGTTTCCCAGCACACGGATGAAACCCGGCATGCCGAACTTGGAGGTGTTGTCGCACTCGCCATGACGATCGGCGGTGGCAACGAACAAGAACTCCTGGCGAGCGATGAACTCGATCATCGTCGGGGTCAGGTAATCGAGCATCTGCCGCTCGTAGAAATTGATGGCACGCGCCCGGGTGTCGTATTTCTCCTGCAACCGGTGCTCGCCATCGGAACCCGGCAGCAGTGTTGGCGCCTTTGGATCCTCGACGTCGTCGGGTATCGGGGCATGTGCCTTCGGGTGCGCAGCAGATGCGGTGTTGTCCGGACGGGTGCCCGGCTGGGGGTTCGTCCCGTCGCCCACGGCTCGGGCGTTGATTCCGTTCATTCACTCATTCCTTCAGACCATCAGGCGCGAGCGAACACGAGACACCGGCCCGGACTGCGCCATCATTCAAACCACCTGATTTCAGGATGCGGGGAGACTAAGGCCTGCGGTCAGTTTCGAGGTGCGTGAAAACCCCCCGACCCTCGCTGATCGACTGCCGGTAGGCCTCTGAAATCGAGAGCGCTGGCTCACCCCACGAGCCAGCGCTCGGGGATACTGACCGGATTCCCGTGAAGCGCGCGTTGTGCGCCTCACGGCCCGTTCTGCTCAAAGCCGGGCCGCAACCCCGGCGCTGACCGCCCCCGATGCTCCACCTCCACTTCAGCAACCGTTTCGAGACCCTCGCGCACGCGCTGCTGGGCCAGTTGGGCGGCGCGCGTGCCGATGTGTTCGCGGCCGATCAGCTGATCGTGCCCAGCGCAGCGGTGCGCCGTGCGCTCACGCTGGCCATCGCCGACCGGTATGGCATCTGCGCCAACGTGCAATTCGACTTTCTGGCGCGCTGGCTGTGGCAGCAGGTCGGCCGCGTGGTGCCGGCCGTGGCCGCCGAGTCGCCGTTCGTGCCGGCGGTGCTGGCGTGGCGTATCTACAGCGCGCTGGGCGATGCCGCGTGGGTCGACGCCCACCCGCGCCTCGCCGGCTACCTGAACCGTGCCGATGACGTGATGCGCTACGAGCTCGCGCAGCGGCTGGCGGGGCTGTTCGATCAGTACATCACCTACCGGCCCGACTGGCTCGACGCCTGGTTGAACCGCCGCAGCGCCCTCCCCGCCACGACCGATGCAACCGCCCTCGCCGACGAGGCCTGGCAGGCCGCGCTGTGGCGGCGTCTCAGCGCCGAGCTGGGCGTGAGCGGGCAACACCCGGCCACGCTGTTCATCGACACGCTCCAACGTGAGGGCCCGGGGGCGGCGGCGCAAGCCGGGTTGCCGGCGTGCGCGCATGTGTTTGCGCTGCCGACCATGCCGCCGCAGCACATCGAGCTGCTCAAGGCGATCGCCAGCGTGATGGTGGTGCACGTCTATGTGCTCAACCCGTGCGAGGCCTACTGGTTCGAGGTGATCGACCGGCGCCGTCTGAGCCATCTGGCCGCGCGCGGGCTGGCCGACGGCCATGAAGAAGGCAACCGCCTGCTCGCCGCCTGGGGACGCAAGACGCAGTCGCACATCGATGGGCTGGTCGAGGCCATGGGCAGCGGCACCACCGACGACAGCGATTTCGTGCCCCACGGCGGCGACACGCTGCTCGCGCAACTTCAAAACACCCTCCTCGCGCTGGAGCCGCTCGAGCCGGGCTCGGTGAGCCTGGCCGACGACGACCGCAGCCTCGAAGTGCATGTGTGCCACTCGCTCACGCGCGAGCTCGAGGTGCTGCAAGACCACCTGCTGGGGCTGTTTGCACAGGCGGCTGATCGGGGTCAGGTGCTGCTGCCGTCGAGCATCCTGGTGGTCACGCCCGACCTGGAGGCCGCCGCGCCCTTGATCGACGCGGTGTTCGGCACCGCGCCCAAGGGCCGCGCCCTGCCGCACACCATCACCGGGCGCGCGCGCAGCAGCGTCAATGCGCCGGCGCGTGCGCTGCTCGCGCTGCTGTCGCTGGCCGGCTCGCGGTTTGCGGCCAGCGCGGTGTTTGGCGTGCTGCAGCAAGCCATCGTGGCGCGGCGCTTCAGCCTGGACGACGACGCGCTGCAGCAGGTGCACGACTGGATGCGGGTCTCGGGCATGCGCTGGGCGATCGACGCCACTCACCGCGCGAGCTTCGATGTGCCCGCCGACGCGCGCCACACGCTGGCCGATGGCATGGACCGGCTGTTTCTGGGCTACGCGCTGCCGTCGGAGGTGGGCGAGCCGTTCGACGGGGTGCTGCCGTGTGGCGACGCCGAGGGCTCGCGCGCCGTCGCGCTGGGGGCGTTCTGGCGCTACACCGATGCACTGCAGCAGCTGCACCGCTCGGTGGGCGTGGCGCAAACACCCGACGCCTGGTCGGCGCTGCTGCTGGGTGCCATCGACACCTTCATGCAGGCGCTGGGCCCCGAGCTCGACGACCAGCGCGAGTTGCAAGACGCGGTGCGCGAGCTGGCCGACAGCATGCGGCGCGGCGGCATCGAGCAGCCGGTGCCGCTGGCCGTGGTGCGCGCCGCGCTCGAGCAGCTGCTCGACGACCCGGCGCGCGGCGGCGTGCCCAGCGGCGGCATCACGTTCTCGTCGATGACCAGCTTGCACACGCTGCCGTTCGACGTGGTGTGCGCCATCGGCTTGAACGACGGCGCCTTTCCCACCACCAGCCGCGCCAGCGAATTCGACCTGATGGCCATCGCACCGCGCCGCGGCGACCGCCAGCGCCGCGAAGACGAGCGCAACCTGTTCCTCGACTTGCTGCTGTCGGCGCGGCACAGCCTGTACCTCAGCCACACCGGGCGCAGCGTGCGCGACAACTCGCCGCTGCCGCCGTCGGTGCTGGTGTCCGAGTTGCTCGAAGTCGCCGTGCCGGCCATTGCCGACGACCCCGGCTCGGCCGACGCGCTGGCCCACGCGCGGCGCCGGCTGGTGGTCGAGCACCCGCTGCAGCCGTTCTCGATCGAGGGCTTCACCGCCGGCGGCGACGTGCGCTTGCGCAGCCACAACCGTGAGCTCGCCGAGGCGCTGCGTCACGCTGCACAGGCGCCTGCGGCGTTGCCGCAAAGCGTGGCCGCGGCCACTGACGATGAGCGCGTCGAGGACGAGCCCGACGAAGGTGACGGCGCGATCGACGGTGACGGTGACGGTGATGACGGCAGCGCCTCGCCCGATCCGCAACGCCCGTTCTTCGATGCCCCACTGGCCGCGCCCGGCCCCGAGTGGCGCGAGGTGTCGATCGCGCAGCTGGTCGAGTTCTTTCGCCACCCGTGCCGCTACCTGCTCAAGCACCGCCTGGGCATCGCGCTGCAGCGCGACGAAGACGAGCTGCAAGACGACGAGCCCTTCGTGCCCGAGTGGTCGGCCAGCACCGCGCTGGCCCAGCGGCTGCTGCCGCGCGTGCTGCAAGGCACCGGCGCGGCCGAGCTGCGTGCGCTGGCCGCCGCCGGCACCGAGCTGCCCGGCGGTGCGCTGGGCGCGCAGCTGCTCGAGCGCACGCTCGAATCGATGACCTCGTTTGCGGCGCGCGTGGTCGAGGCCACCGCCGAGCCCTGCCTGCCGGCACATCACGCGGTGATCGACATCGACCTGCACGGCGAGGCCTGGCGCTTGAGCGCCGGCTTTGCCGATCTGCGGCCCTCGGGCCTGGTGCGCTGGCGCTGCGACGAGCGGCGGCCCACCGACGTGCTCGAAGCCTGGCTGCACCACCTGGCGCTGTGCGCCGACCCGCCCGGCGGCGTGCAGCCGTGCACGCGCTGGCTCGCGAAATTCGACGAGCTGCGCTTCGTGGCACCAAGCGATCCGCGGGGCATCCTGCGCTCGCTGCTCGAGATCTACCGCAGCGGCCTGAGCGAGCCGGTGCACTTCTTTCCCAAGGCGGCGTGGGCTTACAAGGACAACAAGGACAGCTTGTCCAAGGCCCGCAGCCAATGGACGCCTTCGCACCACAACGGCCATGGCGAGCAAACCGATGCGGCCTATCGGCTGGCGCTGCGCGGGCTTGGTGATCCGCTGGACGACGAGTTCAGCAAGCTGGCCGATGCGGTGTTCGGCCCGGTGCTCGCGCACCTGCAACCCGAGGGCGTGACCCCATGACCCCCCAGCCGCTGGACGTCTTCGCCTGCCCGCTCGGTGGCATCCGCCTGATCGAGGCCTCGGCCGGCACCGGCAAGACCTGGAACATCTGCGCGCTGTACCTGCGGCTGCTGCTCGAGCGGCAGCTCGATGTGCAGCAGATCCTGGTGGTCACCTTCACCAAGGCGGCCACGGCCGAGCTGCGCGAGCGCATCCGCAGCCGCATCGTGCAAACGCTGGGCGAGCTGCGCGCACCGGGCACCGCAGCCGCGGCGGGCGATCCGTTCGTGGGCCAGCTGCTCGCCCGAGCGCGCGCAGATCACGCACTGGACGACGAGGCGATGCGGCTGCGGCTCGACGCCGCGCTGCAGGCCTTCGACGAGGCGTCGATCTTCACCATCCACAGCTTTTGCCAGCGCGCGCTCGGCGACGCGCCCTTCACCGCCGGCGTGCCGATGCAGCTCGAGGCGATGCAAGACGACGGCGAGCTGGTCATGCAGGTGGTGCACGACTTCTGGCGCCGTCACGTGGCCGGCGATGCGGCCTCACCCGCCCTGGTCGCCCACCTGCTCAGCCGCAAGGACACGCCGGACAAGCTCGCCAAGCTGCTCAAACGGCAACTGGCCAAGCCGCTGTCCGAGGCGATCTGGCCGGCCGGTCTCGACACGGCGGGCGCGGTCGACATCACCGAGTTGAGCGCGGCGCACACGCAGGCGCGGGCGATGTGGCAGCGCGAGCGCGAGACGATCCTGGGCTGGATCGACGCCGCACGGCCGTTCATGCACAAGGGTCACTTCACGCCCACGGCTGTCGCAACGGCAGCGGCCAGCTGGGACCAAGCGCTGGCCAGCGCCGACCCGCTCGCGGCACCCGCCGA
>CAIVGK010000068.1 GCA_903905475.1 uncultured Burkholderiales bacterium
CCGCTGCCGCCCTCGAGCCGGTCGCCCACGCCGCGTGCGATCAGCAAGTCGTCGCCGGCCAGGCCCAGCAGCGTGTCGGCGGCTTCGCTGCCGATCAGCAGATCGGCCGCTGCGGTGCCGCTGGCCGACGGACCGCGCAGCTGCTCGGTCACCTCGGCGCCCGTCCAGGCGGTGCCGTCGCGAAACTCGATGGCGCTGAAGGAGTAAAGGTCGAAGGGCTCGAAGGCGCGCAAGTTCATGCGGCCGGTGAACCAGTTCTGGACGGTGACCCGGTCGGTGCCGTTGGCGTGCTGGAACACCACGCCCAGGCCCGAGCGCACGGGCGTGATGTCGGCCGCGGCCACACCCGCGCCAAAGCGCAGCACGTTCGCTTCACTGCTGTCGCTGTCGTCGATCAGGGTGTCGGCACCGTCGCCGAGGTCGAACCGGTACACATCGGCAAAGACCGATCCGTTGAGCGTGTCGTTGCCGCGCCCGCCCGTGAAGGTGGTGGTGCCCGAGCCGATCCCGAGGGAGTCGGCCGCGCCGTTGAGCAGGTCATCGCCGTCGCCGCCTTCGAGCTGGTCGTGCCCGCCATGGGCGGTGAGGGTGTCGTTGCCGGCGAGACCGGCGATGAGCTCGGGGAAGTCGGTGCCCGTCAGGCGGTCATCGCCCGCCGTGCCCACGATGGACGGCTGGCCGCGAAACGACGCCTCGATGGCGCTCCAGGTGGTGTCGGCAAACACGATGCGGTCGACCTGCTCGCGCCCGGCCACGTCCGTGAACCAGTGCTTGACCGTGACCTGATCGCTGCCGTTGGCGTGGCGCAGCGTCAGGTCGTCGCCCGCGCGCGCGGCCGTCATGTCGGCCGAGGCGATGCCTTCGAAGCGCAGCTCGTCGTCACCGCTGCTGGCGTAGTCGGCGTGGTCGATGATGGTGTCGACGCCATCGCCCAGACGGTGGATGTAGACGTCGGCGTATTCGCTGCCGATGAGCGTGTCGTTGCCGCGCCCGCCGATGTAGGTGTTTGAGGCGTTGGCGTAGCGGTTGCCGCCCACGTCGAGCAGGTCGTCGCCATCGCCGCCATCGAGCGTGTCGCCGCTGCCGGTCGCACTCAGGGTGTCGTTGCCGGCCAGCCCGAACAGCCGGTCGGCGTGGTCGGTGCTGCCGCGCAGCACGTCGTCGCCGGCCGAGCCCTTGACTTGCATCGCGAGCTCGCTCACCTCGTCGGCGCGCCACACGGTGCCGTCGGCAAAGCGCAGGGTTTCGATCTGGTACGGGCTGCTCGCACCCGCCAGCCAGCCGCGCAGCGTGAGCTGGTCGGGCGAGTGGGTCAGCGTCAGGATCAGGTCGCCGTTGCTGCGCACGAAGCCCACGCTGTCCGCTGAAATGCCGGCGCCAAAGCGCAGCTCGTCGGCGCCGCCGCCTTCGCCGCTGTCGTCGATCAGGGTGTCGCTGCCGTCGCCGAGGTTGTAGACGTAGACATCGGCGCCGCTGCCCCCCCAAAGCAGGTCGGCGCCGCTGCCACCGGCCAGCACATCGTCGCCCGCGCCGCCGATCAGCGTGTCGGCCCCGGCGCCGCCCCACAGGGTGTCGTTGCCGGTGAGCGTGGTGGCGGCGGTGCTGGTGCGCTGGTCTTCGCCGGCCAGCCAGTCGTTGCCGTCGCCGCCGCGCAGCACATCGGCGCCACCGCCGCCCCACAGCGAATCGTTGCCGGTGCCGCCGTCGAGCTCGTCGTTGCCGTGCAGTTCGGCGCGCAGCCGCGAGGTCGCGCCGTCACCTTCGAGCTGATCGTTGCCGTCGCCACCGAGCAGCACGTCATGGCCGCCTTCGCCAAACAGCAGGTCGGTGCCGGCACCGCCATCGAGGGTGTCGCGCCCGGCCGCCGTCAGCCGCCCCGCAACGGGTGCGTTGTCGGCGTACACGTTGTCGCCGTACAGCGTGTCGGCGCCCAGGCCGCCGCTGATGACGTCGTCGCGCGCGCCGCCCACGGCGACGTCGTTGCCTTCGCCGGCGTCGATCCAGTCGCCCCCGGCGTATTCGTCGGCGATCAGCTGGCCGTTGACGACCCGTGACTCGTCGCCAAACAGCGTGTCGTTGCCGCGCCCACCGATCAGCACATCGGCCCCGCCGTTGCCTTCGAGGCTGTCGTTGCCGTCACCGCCATCGAGGTGATCGTTGCCGTGCGCCTGATCGGGCCGGCTCGGGTCGAGCGTGTAGCGGCGGTATTCGGCGCCCAGAAAGGCCTCGGCTGCGCGGTCGTCGCGCGAGCAGGCGTCGCCCAGCAGCGTGTCGTTGCCGGTGCCACCAACGATCTGGTCGTCACCCTGGTAGCCACTGACCACGTCGTTGCCGCTGCCCGCATCGATGTAGTCGTCGCCGCCGCCGGCGTTGACGAGGTCGTTGCCCGCACCGGCAAACACGACGTCGTCGCCGTTGTGGCGGTTGGTGTTGAAGTACACGCCGGACTGCGGGTCGGGCGCGCCGATTTGCGACACGTGGCCGTCGAAGCGACCATCGGCGTAGACCGTCCAGCCGGCGAGGTAGTCGCCAGCGGCCAGCGCCACGCCAGCCAGCGCGCCCAGCGGCGTGAAGTCGGTGCTCTCGAGGCCGAACTTCCAGTTGTAGAACTGCGTCTCGCTGCCCGTGGGGTAGGCGCTGCCGGGCGTGTAGTGGCTGAGGGTGCCGAAGCTCGCGTAGCCGTTGAAGTACAGCGTGGCGCCAGCGGTGTTGTCGCCGGCCACCCAGCGCGCGCTGCTGAAGCCGTCGCGCGCGTCGGCCAGCCGCTGGCCCGAATCGCCGTCGCTGAAGATCACGTCGCGCCCGGCGCCGCCGGCCAGCGTGTCGTTGCCGTCGCCACCGAACAGCGCGTCGTCGCCGGCCCCGCCGAACACGCGGTCGTCGTCGGCGCCGCCATCGAGCAGCAGCTCGGACCGGCCGCTGGCCGCCGCGGCGTCCTGCGCGGCCAGCAGCTCGGCCAGCGTTTGCGTGGCGCCGGCGTAAACGCTGTCGTCGCCGCTGCCCGCGGTGATGTGCAGTGGCACGGCGCTCAGGCCCGTGCCGCCTTCGATCCAGTCGTCGCCGCCGCGCGTGTCGATGCGCAAGGCCACCGGCACCCACGCCGTTTGCGCCTGGTTGAAGCGGATCAGGTGCTCGGCCACGCCGGCCGGCGCGCCAAAGCCGTCATCGCGCCAGCCGCCGCTGTGAGCGCCGCCACCCAGATCGGCAAACACCGCGGTGTCGACGGGCGCTGCAGGCTCGCTGGCCGACGCGCCGAGGCCCAGGTCGCCGGCTTCGAAATCGAGCACCCGCACCGTGCTGCCGCCGCCGCGAACGGTGAGCTCGTGTGAGACGGTGTTGAGGCTGTAGGTGATGGTGCCGGCGCTCGCGCTGCGGTCGCGCCACACCGCCATGCCGCCGGCGCTGGCCAGCAGCGTGCCGCTGCCGTCGAGGACGCGGCCGTCGAGCTCGAGCCGGTCGGCCGCGTCGCTGGTCGCGATGGTGTCGAGGCCCGCGTTGGCGCCGATGCGGTACAGGTCAGCCCCCGCGCCGCCGGCCAGCGTGTCGCTGCTCACGCCACTGCCGCCGTCCAGCGTGTCGGCGCCCGCACCGCCGCGCAGCCAGTCGCTGCCTGCGCCGCCATCGAGCCCGTCGTCGCCCGCGTTGCCTTCGAGCACATCGTTGCCCGCCAGGCCGACCACGGTGTCGTTGCCGGCGCCGCCGTACAGGTGATCGCCCTCGGCGTTGGCGGTGCCCATGAGCGCGTCGCCCGCGTCACCCCCGAACGCCACGCGCTGCGTGGGCAGGATTTCGAACGCATCGAGCGGCTGCGATGGCGAGCCGCCCACCACAAGCGCATGTGCCACGTTGGCGCTGTCGCGCCACGCCAGGTCGACGTAGCGATCGCTCGGCAGGCCGCCGCCCGCGGTGCGTCCCGACGCATTGGAGCCCACCCACGCCTCGAGCAGCAGCGCGCGATCGGCCAGCCACGCATCGCTGTGGTTGTCAGCCACGCGCCCCGCCGCGACCGCTTCGCGATCGGCTTGCCACTCGCCCCAGGCATCGCCCCACGCGCCTTGCAGCACCGAATCCAGCGCCGAGCGCCCCTGCGCATCCGTCCCACTCAGCACCAGCGGGCTCAGGCTGATCAGGCTGACCAGCGCGCTGAAATCAGTGCGCGCGGTCGCAGCCAGAGCGATGCCGCCGAGGTCGATGCGTACGCGGGAGGCGAGGGTGGAGACCGCCGGGTGCGTGTAGACGCCTTGGGCGTCCTGGGCGGTGAGGGCGAGCAGGTGGGCGTAGAGCGCGTCAATGTCTCCCGTGCTGACGTTCGCGGGAGCGTTCGCCCCGCTCAGCAGCCGAAGGGTGGCCAACACGGAGTTTTCAAGCGAGTTGGCCGAGGTGTCGGAGGCCGCTGCGATCAACTGGTTCGCCCGGTCGACCGTGAGAGTCGGGTCCAGCGCAGCCCACATCCGCATGACCGCGAGTGACGAGGTCAACGAACTGATGAGGTGGTTGCCCAGCCCGGCGCCGCCCGCCGCTTCAATTTCAACGGGCACCACCGTGCCCCAGTGCTGCCCCAGCCCTGCGATGAGCGACAAGCCCGCGGAGCCGCGCACGTCAACGACATCAGGTGACAGCGCAGAAAGCCCGAAAACAGTCTGGAAAAACTCGGACAGGCTGCCCACGGCTGACCCCAGGCCGGGTGCATTGAAGGTGGTAGCCGAACCCAGCGATACGGCGGAATTCGATTTGAGGGCGGTAGCCAGATACCCGCCCAGCGAGTGGCCGGTGACTGCCGTGGCGGCCCCGACGATTCTCTGAGCTTGCCAGGCGATGACCTGCGATGCGAGCGCCTGGTACTGGGGATTGAGGCCGGGCGGTGTGCCAGACAACACGTAGGTGTCCGCGGCGATGTCTCTGAGATCGGTCGTGCCTCTGATCGCCAGCGTTCGCACGCCAGTCAACTTGTCTTCAAAGACGGCCGCATAGGCGCCGCTGGCAACGTCGTCCAGGATGGCGATGACTCGGTAGTTGTTGGCGATGGATGTCGATAGGCCTGCTGAAACTCCACTGTTGTTGGAGCGTATGTCGGCCTCGCTGTTTTCGCCCAATTGCAACGTGGCGTATGCAGCAAAGGCGAGTTCCGCGCTGCTGGTCAATTGAAGAATGTTCATTTCTCTCCCCGTTGAATGAAGACCTTTGCCAGGAAGCCTCTCCCCTCAGCGGGTGGGCAATGAAACCCGCTGCCGTGCAGGTATCCGTCGAGCAAACCTCCGCCAAGACGGCGATACACCACGCTTTCAGCGATGAGCGTCGAGTCGCTAGTTCGAACAACGCTTTCGGTTTCCTTTTCCAGCGTTGGTACGCCGAACTTTCCGGTGAGATTCACGATGCTGAAAGTCGTGTGGTACCCCCACCCCTCTTCATCCTTTCCGATCGGCACCAACGCCTGCCCGAACTCGTTGAACTTGTCCGGTGGCAAGACGACGGTCTCGTAGACCTTGATGCCGCCGTCAATGGCGCACAGCCGCTGGGCCTCGGCATCGAGGCGATCGGCTTCCGATGAGCAGGCCGTGCAAACCAACAGACTGGCCAGGATCAGGGCACTGGCCGGCCCGAGCCGGCGCCAACGTGCAGGTTGTTCAGACATCACCGCAAAGCCTCCCCCATCAACCCTTCCGGTGACCCGGTCTCGGTGGACTCGAGCTCGCGACCCACCCCCAGCACACGGTCATATCCCCGTATCCCCGCCTCGAGCGAATAGCGCTGCACATCGGTCATCGCCTGCTGGCGGCGCCGGGCGGTGGCGGTGTCGCCGCGCATCACGGCCAGGGTGGTTTCGGCGAGGGCTCGCGCGTCGAAGAAGTCGACCAGGCGGGCGTTGATGCCGTCTTGCAGCACCTCGCGCACGGGGGCGGTGTCGCTGGCCACCAGCGGGGCGCCACAGGCCATGGCTTCGAGCATCGACCAGCTCAGCACGAAGGGGTAGGTCAGGTACACGTGGGCGCTCGAGATCTGCAGCACGCGCAAGTAGCGATCGCGCGGCAAGGTGCCCATGAAGTGCGTGCGCGTGGCGTCGAGCTGGACCTCATCGAGCAGGTGCGCGCGCCAGTTCGGTGCAGCGGGGCGGTGGCCGTTGCATGGCGGCGGGCTGCCGTAGCTCACGCCGTCAGCGCCCACGATCACGGCGTGGCAGCGCGCATCGAGCCGCTGGATGTGCTCGAGCGCGCGCATGAACACATGAAAGCCGCGGTGCGGCTCGAGATGGCGCGCCACGTAGGTGATCACCGGGCGGTCGGCGTCGCCCGCGCGCAGCAGCACACCGCTGGGCGTGGTCATGGCGGCTTGCGGATCGGGCGTCAGCATGTGTGTGGCGATGCCTTCGTGCTGCACCTGCAGCTGCGGCTGAAAGACCGCCGGATGGCGGCTTTGCTGCCACCGCGTGGGCGTGACGGCGGCGTCGCACTGCGTGAGGTTGAGCGTGTGCAGCGCGTTCCAGTTGCGGATGCGGGCGCGGGCATCCAGACGGGCGGGGAATTCGGGGTCGAAGCCCAGATCGGCGCCGTCGGCGCCGTAGTACCACTCGCACAGATGCACCAGCCGCGCGTCGGGAAACGCATCCTTGGCGTAGAGCGTTTCGCCCCAGCCGGGGTGCGCCACGATCACGTCGGGCGAGTAGCCACGACGGCGCAGATCCAGCATCGCGCGCAGCGCCGACTGACCGTTGAGCGTGGCCGCTTCCATCTGCCGCAAGTAGGGGTGCTGATCGCCGCGCACGCTGCGCGCCGGGGTGTGGCACAGCAGGGCATCAAACCCGGGCAGGCCGCTCGCGGTCTCGCGGCCCAGGGCGCGCACCTCCCAGCCGGGCCGGGCGGCCCACTCGCGCACCAGGTGAGCGAACTGGCCGGGGAAGTTCTGGTGAATGACGAGCACGCGCATCAACGCTCCCGAAGGCTTTCGCCGAGCGCCTGGCGCACGGGGCTGAGCAGGTAATCAATGACCCGGCGCTGGCCGGTGGCGATCTCGGCGCTGAGGTTCATGCCCGGGCTGAGGCCGATGCGCTTGCCGTCCACGTCGAGTTGGGTCTGCTGCAGCGCGAGCACCGCCGGAAAGATGGCGCCGCGCTGGTCGTCGCTCACCGCATCGGCACTCACGCGGCTGACGGTGGCGGCCACCGTGCCGTAGCGCGTGTACGCAAAGGTCTCGAGCTTGATGACGGCCGGCTGGCCGGCGTTGACGAAGCCGATGTCCTTGTTGTCGATCACGACCTCGGCGGTGACTTGCGCATCGCGCGGCACGATCACCATCAGCACCTGCGCGGGCGTGACCACGCCGCCCTCGGTGTGCACCGCCACTTGCTGCACGGTGCCGTCGACCGGCGCCACCAGTTGCGTCAGGCGCCGGCGCTGCTCGGCCTTGCTGCGCTCTTGCGTGAGCTGCAGTCGCTTGAGCGCGGCCTGCGCCCGGCGGTCGTTCAGCGTGCGGCGGGTTTCGGCCCGATAGGCCGCGCGCGCATCGGCGCTTTCGCGCTGTGCGGCCAGTGCCTCGGCCAGCCGCGCGCGCTCGGTCAGCAGGTCTTGTTCGATGACGATGCGCTCGCGCTCGCGGTCTTGCCCGGCGTGGCCCGACATGAAGCCTTGCGCGCTGAGCCCCTTGACGTCGGCCTCGCGCTGGCGCGCCAGCGGCAGCGTGGCATCGAGCCGTGCGACGGCGGCGCGCGCGGTGGTGATCTGCGCGTCGCGCCGGGCCACCTCCGAACCCAGCCGCGCCAGATGCGCGCTCACGTCGGCCCATTCGGCTTGCAGCTGGCTGCGCGCGTGCGGGTCGGCGCCCAAGCCTGGCGGCCCGCTGTCGGGTCTTGCGGTGTTGCCGGCGGCGGGGGTTTCGAGCACCGGCGGCCGGTTCAGCTCCAGTGCGGCCAGCATCGCCGTGCTGCGCTGCTCGTCGGACGCGGCGGCGCGCCATTGCTCGGCCAGCGTGGCGCCATCGGCTTCGGCGTTGGTGGCGTCGAGCTCGACGAGCACCTGGCCGGCGTGCACGCTGTCGCCATCTTTCACGCGCACCTGGCGCACCACGCTGGTCTCGAGCGGCTGCAGCGTCTTGGTCCGCTCGCTCACCACGATGCGCCCATGCGCCACCGCCACGATGTCGACGTGGCCCAGACACGCCCACGCCAGCGCCACCACAAACAACGCGCAGATCGCCAGCGCGAAGCGGCGCGGCGCCGGGTGCACGGGCGTTTCCTGCAGGCTGAGCGCGGCCGGCAGGAAGGCGGACTCATCGGTGTGGCGCGCCGGGCCGGCGAGTTCGTGGCGGTGCTGCCAGGCGGCGCCGAAGATGGCGCGGTAGCGGCGCAGCAGTTCGCGCACCGGGTGCGCCGCGACGGCGGGGTGGGGCGCGTTCATGAGCAGGCCTGCGCCGTGGGTTCGGTGGCTGCCATGGGGCCACCGGAAGCGTCTTCCTGCAACCGCCACAGGTGGGCGTACAGGCCTTGCGGCCGCGCCAGCAGCTGCGCGTGCGTGCCGATGTCGACCAGCCGGCCGGCGTCCATCACCGCGATGCGGTGGGCGTGACGCAGTGCGCTCAGGCGGTGGGTGATCAGCAGGACCGTGCGAGCCCGGCAGATGGCCGCCATGTTGCGCTGGATGACGGCTTCGCTTTCGTAATCGAGCGCGCTGGTGGCTTCGTCGAGGATCAGGATGCGCGGCTGGCTGAACAGCGCGCGCGCGATCGCGAGGCGCTGGCGCTGGCCGCCCGACAGGCTGGCGCCTTGCTCGCCGACCAGCGTGTCGTAGCCCTCGGGCAGCTGCGAAATGAAGTCGTGAGCGCAGGCCAACTGCGCTGCGTGCACCACCTGCTCGATGGGTGCGGCCGGATCGGTGATGGCGATGTTTTCGCGCACGCTGCGGTGAAACAGCCAGTTGTCTTGCAGCACCACGCCGATCTGCCGGCGCAGCTGGGCGGCGTCGACCAGCGCGATGTCGATGCCGTCGATCAGCACGCGACCGCGCTCGGGCGTGTGCAGCCGCTGCACCAGCCGCGTCAGCGTGCTCTTGCCGCAGCCCGAGCGCCCGACGATGCCGATCACCTCGCCGGGCCGGATGTCCAGGCTGAGTCCATTGAGCGCTGGCGAAGCCGCGGGCCGATAGCGAAAGCTCACTTCATCCAACGTGATGCGGCCTTTGATGGGCGGCAGCTGCACCGCGTGGCTGGGCGGCACCTCGGTGCGCGCGTTGAGCACATCGCCCAGCCGCGCCATCGAGATGCCGGTTTGCTGGAAGTCGGTCCACATCTGCGCCATGCGCATCACCGGCTGGCTGACCCGAGCGGCAAACAGGTTGAAGGCGACGAACATGCCCACCGTGAGCCGCCCGTCCATCACCAGGTGCGCGCCGTACCAAAGCGTGGCGGCGTTGACCAGCTTGCCGATCAGGCCCACGCCTTCGTGGGCCACGCTGGCCAGCGTTTGCGCGCGAAAACTCGCCGACACATAGGCCGCGAGTTGTTCGTTCCAGCGCCGTGCCATCACCGGCTCGAGCGCGCCGGCCTTGACCGTCTGGATGCCCGACACCGCCTCGACCAGCAGCGCCTGGTTTTCGGCGCCGCGGGCGAACTTGTCGCTCAGGCGCGAGCGCAGCACCGGCACCACCGCCAGGCTCAGGCCCAGATACAGCGGCAGTGACACCAGCACGATCAGCGTGAGCGGCACGCTGTAGAGCAGCATCACCGCGATGAACACGCCCGAAAACAGCACATCGAGCAGCAGCGTGAGCGCGCCGCCGGTCAGAAAGCTGCGGATGTGCTCAAGCTCGCGCACGCGCGCCACCGAGTCGCCCACGCGGCGCGCCTGAAAGTACGCCAGCGGCAGCTGCACCAGGTGCCGAAACAGCCGCGCGCCCAGCTCCACGTCGATGCGGCTGGTGGTGTGGCTGAACACGTAGGTGCGCAGCGCGCTCAGGGCGCTTTCGAACACCACCACGATCACCAGCCCGATGACCAGCACGTCGAGCGTGGTCAGGCCGCGATGCACCAGCACCTTGTCCATCACCACCTGAAAGAACAGCGGGCTGACCAGCGCGAACAGCTGCAAGAACAAGCTGATCAGCAGCACCTCACTCAGCAGCCGGCGGTGCTTCACCAGGCTGGGCACGAACCAGCTGAAGTCGAAGCGCGCCAGCTCGCCGGCCAGCGAGGCGCGGCTCGCGATCAGGATCAGCTCACCCGTCCAGTGCGCGGCAAACACCTCCAGCGGCTCGATGGTGGGGCGTGCGGCCGCTGCGGCAGGGTCTTGCCACAGCACCCGCTGGCCGTCGCATTGCGCGAGCACCACGACGCGTGGCGCGCCAGATTCACCTTCGGCGCGCAGCACAGCCAGCGCGGGCAGCGCCGCGAGGCTCAGGCGATCAGCCGTGCTGCGGCTGCGTCGGGCCTTCAGCCCCAGCTCGCGAGCTGCGAGCAG
>CAIVGK010000069.1 GCA_903905475.1 uncultured Burkholderiales bacterium
GACACCTTCACCGGCTTGTTCTGGAACGGCGAGGAAGCCATCAAGCTGGGCCTGGCCGATCACCTGGGCAGCCTCGACTACGTGGCACGCGAGGTGGTCCACGCCGAAGACATCATCGACTACACGCCCAAGGAAAACATCGCCGAGCGCTTTGCCAAACGCTTTGGCGCGTCGATCGGCGCGGGCGCCGTGCGCGCGCTGCACAGCGTGGGCACGATCCGCTGATCGGCTGATCCGCCCGGAGACCGTCGCGCCGCTTTGTCACTCGTGGCTGTGGCCATGACCGTGACTGCAGCCCGGCCCGTGCACGTGCGGCGTGTCGTTTGCTTGGATCGGGATGGTGATGGTCGCTCGCGCCGCCGACGTGGCCTGATCGTGCTGCCCATGTCCGTGCGCATGATGGTCATGGTCGTGTGGGTCGTCATGCGCGCGGTGCTCACCCTTTGCATCGGCAGCGTTTTCCGGCTCGAACGGCGCGTCGGTTTCGGTCACCGTCAGGTGCATCTGGCGCAGCATGTCGGCCAGCACGGGATCGGGTTCGAGCTTGAGGTGATCGGGTTGCAACTCGAGCGCCACACGGCGGCTGCCCAAGTGGTAAGCCGCGCGGGCGAGGTCGAATGCGGAGCCGTGGGTCTTGCAGTGCGTGACCACCATCACCGGCTGCGGTGCGGCCGCAGCCACGATCAGCGAGCCGTCGTCGGCCACCAGCACGTCACCGCCGCGCACCACGCTGCCCAGTGGCAGGAACACGTCGATGCTGCGACCCAGCGAGTCGGTGGCATCGAAACGGCTTTTCTGGCGCACGTCCCAGTCGAGGACGATGCCCGCGGAGCGCTGGAGCAAGACGCGGCTGAGTCCGCGTCCCTGGGCGATGAGCTTGTTGACGGTCAACATGGCAAGTGGGCGCGCGAGGCGCAGCAAACAGGGGGCCACAGTCTGTCACGAACTGCGTTTTCGGCTCCGGCGCGATGTGCCACGGCGGCACACGCCGGGCCACGCACAGTGCGTGAAACGCTCGCAACCCCTGATTCAAATGAGAATCAGTCTGATTAAGATGCACTCCCAATCTCAACCGATGCGGAGTCAACGACGATGTTGCTGCCAAGAATAGAAAAATCCATCGCGGTCCTGGTGTGCCTGCTGGCGATGCTGGCGTGGCTTCCCGCCGCCCAGGCGCAGCCGGTGCTCAACTTGTACTCGGCGCGCCATTACCAGACCGATGACGCGCTGTACGCCAACTTCACGCGGCAAACGGGGATCAAGGTCAACCGGCTCGACGGCAAGGAAGAAGAGCTCGTCGAGCGCATCCGCAACGAGGGGGCGAGCAGCCCGGCCGACGTGCTCATCACCGTCGACGCGGCGCGCCTCGAGATGGCCGACAAGGCCGGCTTGTTCCAGCCGCTGGGCTCGGCGTGGCTCGAGTCGCGCATTCCGGCGGCGATGCGCACGCCGAACTGGGCTGCTTTTTCAACCCGGGCCCGGGTGATCGTCTACCACAAGGCCAGCGTCAATCCGGCCTGGGTCCAGACCTACGAGGATCTGGCCGCCGAGCGCTTGAAGAACCAGCTGTGTGTGCGCTCGGGCGCTCACCCGTACAACCTGTCGCTGGGTGCGGCGATGCTGGCGCACCACGGCGAGGCGGCGACCGAGGCGTGGGCCCGCGCTGTGGTGGCCAATTTCGCCCGGTCGCCCAAAGGCGGCGACACCGACCAGCTCAAGGCGGTGGCCGCCGGCGAATGCGGCGTGGCGATTTCCAACAGCTATTACCTGGCGCGCCTGATGCGCTCGACCAAGCCCGAGGATGCGCAGATCGTGCGCTCGCTCGGTGTGGTGTGGCCCAACCAGAAAACCTGGGGCACGCACGTCAACGTGTCGGGAGCCGGTGTCATCAAGACCGCACCCCACCGCGCGGCGGCGATCCGGTTCCTGGAGTACCTGGCCAGCGACGAAGCGCAGGCGTACTTCGCCGATGGCAACAACGAGTGGCCGGTGGTCCAGGGCGTGTCCATCAAGAACCCCGCGCTGGAAGCCTTGGGGCCGTTCGTGGCCGACGCCTTGCCGATCGGGCAGCTCGCCGGCAACACCGCGCTGGCCCAGCGCGTGTTCGACCGCGCCGGCTGGCGCTGAAGACGCGAGCGCCGCGGCGACTCAGGGCCGCTCGCGGGCAATCTGCCGGCACAACACGAACAGCGGCAGCAGCCCCACGGCAACGATCGTCAGGGTGGCGCTCGACGCTTCGGCCAGCCGCTCGTCGGAGGCCAGCGTGTACACCTGCGTGGCCAGCGTGTCGAAGTTGAACGGCCGCATGACCAGTGTGGCGGGCAGTTCCTTCATGACGTCGATGAACACCAGCAGGCCGGCGGTGAGCAGCCCGCGTTGCAGCAGGGGCAGGTGCACACGCCGCAGCGCCTGCGCCGGCCTCAGGCCCAGGCTGCGTGCCGCGTCGTCCATGTGCGGTGTCACGCGGTGCAGGGCTGAATCCACGGTTTGCAGCGCCGACGTCATGAAACGAACCAGGCAGGCGAACACCAGCGCAGCGATGCTGCCCGTGAACAGCAGCCCGGTGTGCCAGCCGAAGGTCGACTGCAGCCACTGGGCAAGCAGGTTGTCGGCGCGCGCCAGCGGGATCAGCACGCCCACGGCGATCACCGAGCCGGGCAGGGCGTAGCCCAAGCCGACCGCCCAGTGGGCGGTGCGCGTCAGCGCTCGCGGGTCGAGCCGGCGGGCGTAGGCCACCAGCAGCGCCAGCGAGACCGCCAGCACGGCGGTCAGCACCGACACCCCCACGCTGTTGCCCGCCAGCGTGATGAAACGCGTGCCGAACTGGGCATCGCCATCGGTCACCGCCAGGTGCAGCAGCACGCCGGCCGGCACGAAAAACCCGACACACAGCGGCACGACACACGCCGCGATCGCACCGGCAGCCCGCCATCCGGTCAGCGCCAGCCCGCGCGGTGGCTGGCGCCGCAGCCCCGTGCCGTGGAAGCGCGCCTGCCCGCGCGATTGGCGCTCGAGCGCGAGCACCACCACGACGAACCCCAGCAAGCACATGGCCAACTGGGCAGCGGCCACCCGGTCGCCCAGCGAAAACCACGCACGGTAGATGCCGGTGGTGAACGTCTGCACCGCAAAGTACGACACCGTGCCGTAGTCGGCCAGCGTTTCCATCAGCACCAGCGCCACCCCGGCGGCGATGGCCGGGCGCGCGAGCGGCAGCGACACCCGCACGAACCCCTGCCAGGGCGACAGGCCCAGCGACATCCCGGCTTCGATCACCGCACCGCCGCGCTCCATGAACGCCGAGCGCGCCAGCATGAACACATAGGGATACAGCACGAACGAGAACATCACCACCGCGCCGCCCAGTGAGCGCACCTCGGGAAACCAGTAGTCGGCGCGCGTCCAGCCCATCGTCGCGCGCAGCCAGCCCTGCAGCGGCCCGGCGAACTGCAGCACGTCGGTGTAGGCGTACGCCATGACATAGGCCGGCATGGCCAGCGGCAGCACCAGGGCCCATTCGAAACTGCGACGCAGCGGAAAGTCGAAGTGGGTGACCAGCCAGGCGGTGCCCACACCGATCAGCGCGGCCAGGCTGCCCACGCCGAGGCACAGCCACAGCGTGGTGACGATGTAGTCGGGCAACACCGTCGAGGCGAGATGCGACCAGGTGCCTGCGGTGCCGGAGGAAAAGATGTTGGTCGCCACCGACACGATCGGCAGCGCCATCAGGCCGGCGACCAGCAGCGCGCCCGCGCCCAGCCAGCCCAGCGGGCGCCGCCGCGGCACGGCCTTGGGCGGCCAGGCGGCAAGAGCAGGGGAAGGCACTGAGGAAGTCACGTGGAAGTTGAGATCAAAATGAGATCTATTCTTAATCAGAGCAGCCCGCACGTCACCCTGTCATGAACCCTGTGACCTCCTCCGTCCTGTCGTTGAGCGCCGTGAGCCATGTCTATGGACACCGAGCCACCGTGGACGGGCTGAACCTGGAACTGCCCGCCGGCAGCATCTGTTGCCTGCTCGGGCCGTCGGGTTGCGGCAAGACGACGGTGTTGCGCTGCATCGGCGGATTTGAACGGCTGGCAGCCGGAGACATCCGCATCGCGGGCGAGTTGGTCAGTGGCACGGATCGGCATGTGGCGCCCGAGCAGCGCCGCATCGGCATGGTGTTTCAGGACTACGCCTTGTTTCCGCACCTCAACGTCGAGCGAAACGTGTCGTTCGGAACGCAAGGCAGCGCGGCCGATCGGGCGCGTGTCGCTGAGCTGATCGAGATGGTCGGCCTGAGCGCCAAGGCCAGGAGCTACCCGCACGAGCTGTCCGGCGGGCAGCAGCAGCGCGTGGCGCTGGCGCGTGCGCTGGCGCCACAGCCCCGGCTGCTGCTGATGGACGAGCCGTTCTCCAACCTCGACGTCGAACTGCGCGAGCAGCTCGCTGCGGAGGTCAGGGCCGTGCTCAAGGCCACGCACACGACGGCCGTGTTCGTGACCCACGACCAGAACGAAGCCTTCGCGATGGCCGACGAGGTGGCCGTGATGTCCGAGGGCCGCCTGGAGCAGATCGACTGCGCCTACAACCTGTACCACCGACCGACCAGCCGCTTCGTGGCCGACTTCATCGGGCAGGGCGTGTTCTTGCCCGGCGTGGTGGTGGCCGAGCGCTGCGTGGCCATCGAGATCGGCGAGGTGCGGTCGGCCGACCCGGTGCGCCACGCCCACGACGACCGCGAGTGCGGTGTGGGCAGCTGCATCGACGTGCTGCTGCGCCCGGACGATGTGGTGCATGACGATGCCAGCCCCGTGCAGGCCATCGTGCGACACAAGGCCTTTCGCGGCGCCGATTTTCTGTACACGCTTGAGCTGCCCAGCGGTGCACGGGTGCTGTCGATGGTGCCGTCACATCACAACCACCGCATTGGCGAGCCGATCGGCATCCGTCTCGAGATGGATCACCTCATTGCATTTCCACGCCTCGGCTGACGGCGCGCACAGCGCCGGCTCAACGCCGGGGTTTGCCGGCGCCGCGGCTGTCTTCGGGGGCTTTGTTCGCTGGCTTGTGGCGGTCCTTGCCGCGCCAGAACCGAGACAGCTTGATGAAGCGTTGCAGGTCCGGCCGGCAGGCCGTGAGCGCCGCCTCGCGCTGCGCAGCCAGCCAGCCCAGCGCGAACAGCGCGCGCGCGTCGTGGGGCGCGGCCGCTGAATACAGCGCGATGCCCACCGCCACGTCGTTGAGCGTGCCCAGCCGCTCTTGCAGCGCGCGCAGGCCCTTGAGGTACTGGCGCACCGACGCCGCATCGAACACGCTGGCCGAAAACTCCGCCGCGTAGCGCAGCCGCTTGATGTGCTTGCGCAGCCGGTGGCGGCCTTCGTCGTCGAGCTGCTCGAAGCCTTTGGCATCGGCCAGCACGCCGCGGTGCCAGCGGTTCAGGCGCTGCGCAAGCCGCTCGCGCAGCGGCAGCTCGGGCGGTGTTTCGACCGTGTCGAGCGGGGTGGTCAGCTCGCCGAGCGCCTGGCTCCAGGAGCGCACGGGTGGGGCGGGTGGCGTCGGCACGTCAGCTTGCAAGCGGCCGATCAGCATCAGCAGCAGCCGCTGGGTCTGGGCGCGGCGCACCAGCGTGGTCGGGTCGATGACCTCGGCCGGCGCA
>CAIVGK010000070.1 GCA_903905475.1 uncultured Burkholderiales bacterium
CAGGGCGACGGTGGCGGTGCGCCAACTGACGTCATGCAACACCATGTTGGTATCGATCAACGCACCAACGCGGTAAACGCGAGGGGGGTTCCCATCGACGGAAATGATGGCCAAACCAGCATCCCCGGGGGCCCGGGGCGCAGCAACGCCTGCCAAGCGGAGCCGACCACCAAACTCCGGCGTGGCCGAGGGCGCCTCGGAAGAGGCCTGCGCCACAGTATTTGAGCCCAGCAACCGGGACACATCGCCGCGGGCCAGGGAAGCCATGCCTGTGGTGACGACCTGCGAAGGCTGCTGTGTCGGCTGCACGAAAAGACGCATGCCCCAGAACACGCCGGTCCCAGCGACCAAGGCCCAGGTGACAAATGCGACTGATCGGGAGAGCATGGCCGATTATCATCTTCGGCAGGGGTCGCGCACCCAGAATGCGGCCGGGATTTCGCCATGATCAAAACCGCTTACGTGCCTTCTCTACGCCCTTGCTCAGGCCGGGCGGCGAACCTCTCACGCGGGGTCCGTGCCGCGGGATTCACGCTGATCGAACTGATGGTGGTGCTGGTGATCATCGGCGTGCTGGCAGCGCTGATCGTGCCCAACGTGCTCAACCGGGCCGACGATGCCCGTGTCACCGCCGCGCGCACAGATGTCAACAACCTGATGCAAGCGCTCAAGCTCTACAAGCTCGACAACCAGCGCTTCCCGAGCGCGGAGCAAGGCCTGCAGGCACTCGTCGCCAAGCCCAGCGCGGGCGCAGTGCCGCCAAACTGGAAGCCCTACCTGGACAAACTGCCCAACGATCCTTGGGGTCGGCCGTATCAGTATGCGAATCCGGGCGTGAAGGGTGAGATCGACATCTACAGCCTGGGCGCTGATGGCGTGGTGGGTGGTGAAGGCAACGACGCCGAAGTCGGTTCCTGGCAATGAGCGGCGCCATCGGGTGAGGTCGCGCCACGGCGGCTTCACGCTGATCGAACTGCTGATCGTCATCGCGCTCATTGCGCTGGCCTCATCGGTGGTCACCTTGGCGCTGCGTGATCCGTCGTCCACCCGGCTTGAACAGGACGGCGCCAGGCTGGCCGCCTTGCTGGAGTCGGCCCGTGCGGAGGCTCGCGCGCTGGGCTTGGCGGTCAACTGGACTCCCGGTTCCGGTGCAGCCGGCCACGACAGTGCCGCCGACTTTCGCTTTGTCGGGCTGCCGGCCACAACCGTGCTGCCAAATCGGTGGTTGACCCCGGGCATCAGCGCGAGCGTGATCGGATCGAGTTCGATCGTTCTGGGCCCGGAGCCTCTGATCGGTGCGCAACGCATCACCCTCAGCCTGGAAGATCGTCGGCTGACGCTGGCCACCGACGGGCTCGGCCCCTTCACGGTGATCGGCGACGAAGCCGACGTGCCCCGGTGATGGGATTGAAACCGCGCATCGATCGGACCCCTTCGCGCCTGCGCCGGGTGATCGGGGGCTTCACGCTCATTGAAGTGCTGGTTGCTCTGGTCATCGTGGCGGTGACGCTGGGTGCGGGCGCCAAGGCGGCTGGCGCCTTGCTGAACAACGCCCAACGCCTCACCGAGGTCAGCGAAGCGCAATGGTGCGCCGACAACGAACTGACCGGTCTCAAGCTGGCGCACATCTACCCCAACGTGGGTGAAGCCACGTTCAGCTGCGAGCAACTCGGCCGCACCTACCTCGGCACGTTTCGGGTGAGCCCGACGCCCAACCCCAGCTTCCGGCGGATCGACACGCTGATGACCAACGGATCCGGCGAGCCCGTGCTCACGCTGTCCACCATCTTGCCGCGCTACTGACCATGGGCCGCCCGACATTTCGAGCACGCGGTTTCACCCTGGTCGAGGTGCTGGTCGCGCTGGTGATCATGTCGACCCTGGCGCTGATGGCCTGGCAAGGCGTCGACGGCATCGTTCGCACCCGTGATGCCAGCCAGACGCGGCTCGAACGCACGCTGCGCGTCACGACGGTCCTCGCACAGTGGGAGCAGGACCTGACGTCGCTGCACGAAACCGATGTGGTGCCCGCGCTGACGTTCGATGGCGCGAGGCTGCGGCTGACCAGGCGCACCGCCGACGGCGTGCAACTGGTGTCTTGGGCCTTGATGCCATCGACCTCCGAGGCAGGCATCGGCACCAGCCAATGGGTGCGCTGGGCCGGCCCTTCAGTGACCGCCAGCTCCGGCTTGCAAGACAGCTGGCTGCGCAGTCAACTGCTGCAAAACAACGATCCGGCACTGATCAAGACCCTGAGCGGACTGACGCAGTGGCAGCTGTACTGTTTTCGCGGCAATGCGTGGACCAACTGCCAGTCGAGCGGCGATGTGGCTCAGGTTGCTGCCACCCCGGGCAGCGGCGTGGCGCCGCCCCCCGCCAAGACGGTGCTGCCTTCCGGGGTGCGGCTGGTGCTGACCTTCGCGGACGGCGGTGGTTTCACCGGCACGCTGACACGCGACGTGGCGCTCGGCCCGCAACTGCCATGAGCCGCCTGACGATTCACCCCTCCAACCAGCACGCGCAACGCGGGGCGGCGCTGCTCACCGCCATGCTGATCGTGGTGCTCGTCGCCACCCTGGCATCGGCCATGATCTGGCAGCAGTGGCGTGCCGTTCAAGTGGAGTCGGCCGAGCGCGCGCGCACTCAGGCGGCGTGGATCCTGACCGGCTCGCTCGACTGGGCGCGGCTGATCTTGCGCGAGGACGCTCGCAGCGGCCGCGCCACGACGCTGAGCGAGCCGTGGGCCACGCCGCTCGCCGAGGCTCGCCTGTCGACCTTTTTGTCCACCGACCGCGACAACACCGACACCGGCCCGGATGCCTTCCTGTCCGGCAGCATCGTGGACGCGCAGTCCCGCTACAACCTGCGCAACCTCATCGACGACGACGGCAAGGTGGTCAACGTCGAACTGTTCGCCATCCAGCGGTTGTTCGAATCGATCGGCGTGGCGCCAGACGTGGCCACCCGCGTGGCCAGTGGCCTGCGTGACGCCATGGCGCCGGTCGGCAGCGCACAGCGCCCGGCAACTGCACCGCTGATCCCCCGAAACATCGCGCAACTCACCTGGCTGGGCGTCGATGCCGATTCGGTGCGCCGGCTCTCGCCCTACGTGGTGATCCTGCCCGTGCGCACGGCGGTGAATCTGAACACCGCAACGCGTGAAGTCATCGCCGCCAGCATCGACGGGCTGGATCTGGGCGGCGCGGAGCGTCTGGTGCAAACACGACTGCGCACGCCCTTCAAAACGCTGGCCGAAGCCCAGACCCTGTTGCCGGCCACCCTGAAGATGGACGAAACCCGCGTCGGCGTGCTGTCGAATTTCTTTGAAGTCCACGGGCGACTGCGCCTGGACGACCGCGTGATGGAGGAGTTGTCGCTTCTCGAGCGGCGTGGACTGGACGTCGTGGCAGTGCAGCGAAGGCGGGTCAGTTCGAAAGAGGCCGCCCGGTGAAGCGGCGGCTCGATCGGCTGAAATGCTGACAATCGTCTACACCAAGTGTCGGTAAGCCCTTGATTGACAGCGCTTTGCCACACACCGATCACTAGAATCAATTTCCCTTTGGAGCGCTGACGTCAGTCACCCATGTCCATCCTCGTCATTTCGCTGCCACCACGCCCTCGCCTGCGCTCGCGCAGCGCAGAGACCGCAGCAGCGGAAACCTCGGGTGGCGAGGAGATTGACTACCTGCTGAGCGCTGATGGCTTCACGGTCCAGGCCCAGGGCCGCTGTGCCGCGTCGCTGTTGCCCAAGGCCGACAGCGTGGTCGCGGTCGTGTGCGACGCCGACATCGCGTGGCACCGCATCACGCTGCCCAAGGCTCCGGCGGCACGGCTGCGCGCCGCGCTCACCGGTCTGCTCGAAGAAGCCGTGCTCGAGGACGAAGCGTCCACCCACTTCGCGATCGCTCCCCAATCGACCGCGGGTCAGCCCACTTGGGTGGCGGCCATTCACCGGCCCTGGCTGCGCGGCATGCTGGCCAAGCTGGAGCGGCACGAGATCTTTGTCGATCGGGTGGTGCCGCTGTCGTGGCCGGATGGTCCGCCGAGCGGTCATTTCAGCGAGGCCATCGGCGCCCACTCCGGGCAGGACCTGGTGTTGACCTGGGCCCACGCGGATGGCGTGGTGGTACTGCGCTTGCAAGGGGGTCTGGCGCGCAGCCTGCTGCCGCAGCCTTTGCCACCCGAGTCGCGCTGGAGTTCGTCGCCCGAGGTCGCTACGGCGGCCGAGCGCTGGCTGGGCGCACCCGTGACCGTGGTGTCCGTCGGCGAGCGCGCCTTGCAAGCCACTCGCACCTTGTGGAATCTGCGGCAATTCGATCTGGCACGCCGCCATCGGGGCACCCGCGCCGTGCGAGATCTGCTGCGCCGGTGGTCGAGTCCGGCCTGGCGCCCGGTGCGCTACGGACTGATCGCACTGGCGGCGGCTCAGGTGATGGGGTTGAACCTCTGGGCCTGGCACCAGAGCGCCGAAGTGGCAACCAAGCGACAAGCCCTGGTGGGTCTGGTGCAGACGTCGTTTCCACAAGTTCGCGCGGTGCTGGATGCGCCGCTGCAGATGCAGCGGGAAGTCGATGCGCTGCGTGCGATGGCCGGCAAACCTTCCGAGGTCGACTTCGAGCCTCAGCTGCAGGCCGCCGCCGCAGCCTGGCCGAGCGGGCAGCCGCCCGTGGCAAACCTGCGGTTCGAGCCCGGCCGCCTGACCCTGGCGGCCGCCGGCTGGAGCGACGCCGAAACCGAGAGCTTCCGATCCCAGCTGCGGCCCGCCGGCTGGCAGGTCGAGGTCTCGGAAGGTCGGCTCGTCATGTCCCGCGCCAGCTCATTGCCTCGATGAACCCCATCAGCAACTCAGGCATGACCCCACTGACGAAGCTCTTGCCCGCATCGTGGCTGGCGCTGCGCGCGCAGCTGACCACACGCTGGCAAACCCTGGCGCCACGAGAGCGCGCCGGGCTCACGGCAGCCGCGGCGTTCGTGGCCGTCTTGCTGATCTGGGGCATCGCCGTGCGGCCGGCCTGGCGCACCCTGAGCGAAACGCCTGCCCAGATCGATCAGCTGGACTCGCAGTTGCAGACGATGCGCCGGCTCGCCGCCGAGGCGGCCGAGTTGCGCACCATGGCACCGATCTCGGCCATGCAGTCGAGCACGGCCTTGCTGGCGGCCACCGACCGGCTCGGATCCAAAGCCCAGCTCATCTTGCAAGACGACCGCGCCACGGTCACCTTCAACGCGATGCCAGGTGGCGACCTGCAAGGCTGGCTGGTCGAGGTGCGCAGCGCGGCCCGCGCGCGGGTCACCGAAGCACAGCTGTCACGCGATGCGGGCGGCTACGCCGGCACGGTGGTGCTGTCTTTGAGGGCCGGCTCATGAACCGCTTCACCGCCAGCCGCCTGGGCCTGCCTGCGCTGCGCCGCAAGGGTGGACGGGGCACGGTGCGCCCGGTCGTGGCGGCCTCACGCTTTTCCGATTCAACGTACGCCGAGCTCGCGTGGGGCCGCGCACGCGCCGGCAGCATGCGCTGGAGTGTGGCCGGCGCCTTCGCCGGGGCGCTGATCGCCCTTGTCTGCTTCGCGCCGGCGGCCTGGGTGGCCAACGCCGTCTCGAATGCCACCCGGCAGAAGTTCATGCTGGCCGATGCGCGGGGCACGATCTGGTCAGGCAGTGCCGTGGCGGTTTTGACGGGGGGTGCGGGCAGCCATGACGCCAGCGTGCTTCCCGGCCGGCTCGTCTGGTCGATGCGCCCACAGGGGCTGGGCATGCTGGTGCGACTGAGCCAGCCTTGCTGCCTGAATGGCGATGTCGCCATCGCGCTCAAGCCCAGTCTGGCGGGCTTCACTGCCGTGATGCAGCCCCAGGGCGCCACGGTCGGTCAGTGGCCGGCAGCCTGGCTCAGTGGTCTGGGCACCCCATGGAACACGATCCAGCTCGGCGGTGTCCTTCGAGTGCTGTCATCGGGCATGACGCTCGAATCGTCGCAGGGTCGCTGGCACCTGGTCGGCGGCATGGAACTCGAGCTGATGGGCGCGTCTTCGCGGCTGTCCACGCTGCACACCCTGGGCAGCTATCGTCTGAGTCTGCGAGGCGCACCGGCGGGTGCTGCGGCTGAATCCGCTGGGGGCGTTCAGTTCACGCTGTCCACTTTGGGGGGCACCTTGCAGCTGAGTGGCGCCGGTGCCTGGAACCGGGGCCAGCTGCACTTTCAGGGCGAGGCGCGCTCGAGCGACGCGGACGACGCGGCCCTGACCAACTTGCTGAACATCATCGGGCGGCGCGAAGGCGCGCGGTCCGTCATTTCGATCGGATAGCCATGAACGCTCGTCCCCCTGTGAACGTGTTGCCGACCTGGCTGCGGCAGCATGCGCCGCGCCTGGGCACGGCGGCGGTGTGCGCGCCGCTCATGCTGTCGCTGATGCTGTCGCCGTTCGTGGTCGCACCAGCGTGGGCACAGCCCGACAGCGCCACCCCGGCACAGCGATTCCGTGGCGAGCCGGTGACCCTGAACTTCGTCAATGCCGACATCGAGGCGGTGTCTCGCGCCATGGCGGCCATCTTGCGCCAGCAGTTCGTGGTCGATCCCCGGGTCAAAGGCGCGATGACGCTGTACAGCGAAGAACCCCTGTTGCCGCGCGAGGCCTATCTGAACTACCTGGCGGCGCTGCGCGGGCTTGGCTTCACGGTGGTCGAGGTCGGCGGCTTGTTCAAGGTGGTGCCCGAGGCCGACGCGAAGCTGCAGTCCGGCACCGTGTCGGTGGGTGAAATCAGCCGGCGCGGCGACCAGGTCATCACGCAGATCTACCGGCTCACGCACGAGAACGCGAACAACCTCGTTCCGGTGCTGCGCCCGCTCATCAGCCCCAACAACACCATCAACGCGAACCCGGGCAACAACACGCTGGTCATCACCGACTACGCCGACAACCTGCAGCGCATCGGCAAGATCATTGCCGCGATGGACACGCCAGCTTCGGGCGACGTCGAGGTCATCTCCTTGCAGCATGCCGTGGCCAGCGACATCGCGGTGCTCGTGCAGCGCCTCACCGAATCCGCCGGGGCAGCAGGACAAGGCGTACCGGGCGCCGCGTCAGCCTCGGTGCTGGTCGAGCCGCGCAGCAACTCGCTGCTGGTGCGCGCCCCCAATCCGGCACGCCTGGCATCGATCCGCGCGCTGGTCGCCAAGCTGGATCAGCCCAACACCGGCAGCAATGCCACCGGCAACATCTGGGTGGTCTACCTGAAGAACGCCGATGCGGTGAAGCTGGCCGCGGTTTTGCGCGCCGCCTACAGCGGTGGCGCTGGCGCCTCGTCCAGCAGCGGTTCGTCCAACCAGCCAGCCGTCACGCCGCAATCGCCCATGGGCGTCGCCAATGCCGGGGGATCGGCGCAAGCCACCTCGCCAGTGGCGCCATCGGGCGGACCGTCGACCGGCGGCTTCGTGCAGGCCGACCCGGCGACCAACTCGCTGATCATCACGGCCCCCGAGCCGCTGTACCGCCAACTGCGCGCCATGATCGAACAGCTCGACACGCGCCGCGCTCAGGTCTACATCGAAACCATGATCGTCGAGGTGTCGGGTGACGACACCGCCGACTTCGGCTTCCAGTGGCAAGCGCTGGGCAACACCAACGGCAAGTACATCGGTGGCGTCGGCACCAACTTCGGCACCGCCACCAACATCCTGGCCAGTCAGGGCGCCACCTCGGCGGTCAATGCGGCCAAGGGTGTGGGCGACGGTTTCAACATCGGAGTGATCCGCAACTACGGCGGCTCGTTCGGTCTGTCGGCGGTGGCGCGAGCACTGCAATCGCGCGCCGACACCAACATCGTGTCGACGCCTAACCTGATCACGCTCGACAACGAAGAAGCCAAGATCATCGTTGGCAGCAACGTGCCGTTCATCACCGGGCAGTACACCAACACCGGCTCGTCGACCACCAGCCCGTTCCAGACGATCGAGCGCAAGGACGTGGGCATCACGCTGCGCATCCGCCCGCAAATCGGTGAGAACGGCACGGTGCGCATGACGCTGTTCCAGGAGTCCTCGAGCCTGGCCGTCGGCACGGCACCGGGCACCTCGAGCGCCGGCCCGATCACCAACAAGAAGTCGATCGAGTCGACGGTGGTGGTCGACGACGGTCAGATCATCGTGCTGGGCGGCTTGATCGAAGACAAGGTGACAGTGCAAAAATCCCAGGTGCCGGTGCTGGGCGACATTCCCTTCTTTGGCGCGATGTTCCGCACCGAAACCCGCACCAAGAAGCGCACCAACCAGATGGTCTTCCTGCGGCCGGTGGTGATGCGTGACGCAGCCTCGGCCAACAAGCTCTCGATTGATCGCTACGAGATGATCCGCGGCGAACAAAAAGACGTGCGCATGCCCACCAGCCCGCTGATGCCCATCGGCACGGTGCCGGTCATTCCGCCGCTGCGCGCTGTGGAAGACCCGACCAAGCCGTTGGCCGCCCCCAACAGCCGCGAGCTGTCCGAGACGGTCGAACCGGTCGTTGTGCCAGCCCCGAACTGATACGGCGTCGCCCCATGTCGAGTCGTCACCCCCTGCCCTACGCCTACGCGCGAGCCCACACGGTGCTGCTCGACGACGAGGGCGACCGGCTGGTGCTGTGGGCGCCCGAAAACGTGTCGCTGTCGGCGCTCGCCGAAGTGCTGCGCCTGTACGACATCGATGCGCTGGAGCGCGAGCCGTCTGAAACGCTCGTCAACCGCATCGCGGTGGCCTACGCCGGCGGAGAATCGAACGCCGCCACGGTGATCGGCGAGGTCGAGAGCGAAGCCGACCTCAGCCGCATGATGCAAGAGCTGCCCGCCATCGAAGACCTGCTCGAGGCTTCGAACGACGCGCCGATCATCCGCATGCTCAATGCGCTGCTCACGCAGGCTGCCAAGGACGGCGCCAGCGACATCCACATCGAACCCTACGAACGCAGCAGCTCGGTGCGCTTTCGCGTGGATGGCACGCTGCGCGAGGTGGTGCAGCCCAACAAGGCGCTGCACGCTGCCTTGATCTCGCGGCTGAAGATCATGGCCGAGCTCGACATCTCCGAAAAACGCCTGCCGCAAGACGGCCGCATTTCGCTGCGCATCGGCGGGCGAGCGGTCGACGTGCGCGTGAGCACGCTGCCGTCGTCGCATGGCGAGCGCGCCGTGCTGCGACTGCTCGACAAGGGCGAATCCAAGTTCACCCTCGAAGGTCTGGGCATGAGCGGCGACGTGCTGACCCACTTCGACCGCCTGGTGCAGCAGCCGCACGGCATCGTGCTGGTGACCGGGCCCACCGGATCAGGCAAGACGACGACCCTCTACGCATCGCTGGGCCGCGTCGACACCGCGACCACCAACGTGCTGACGGTGGAAGACCCGGTCGAGTACGAGCTCGGCGGCATCGGACAAACGCAAGTCAACCCGAAGATCGACCTGACCTTCGCCAAGGCCCTGCGCGCCATCCTGCGCCAGGACCCGGACGTGATCATGATCGGCGAAATCCGCGATTTCGAGACCGCGCAGATCGCCATCCAGGCCTCGCTGACCGGCCACCTGGTGCTGGCCACCTTGCACACCAACGACGCACCCAGCGCCGTGACGCGGCTGACCGACATGGGCGTCGAGCCGTTCTTGCTCAGCTCGAGCCTGCTCGGTGTGCTGGCGCAGCGGCTGGTGCGCAAGCTGTGCGTCGCCTGCAAGAAAGCCGATGACCGGGGGCGCTACCACCCGGTGGGCTGTGCCGAGTGCGGCCACACAGGCTACAAGGGCCGCACCGGTGTCTACGAACTGATGGTGGCCGACGACAAGGTGCGCTCGCTGATCCACAGCCGTGCGGCCGAATCGCAACTCTTCGTGGCGGCCGAGCAAGCCGGCCTGCGTTCGATGCGCGAAGACGGCGAGCGGCTGGTCGATGAAGGCATCACCTCTGCCGAAGAGGTGATGCGGGTCACGAGGGAGTGATGTTGCCCCCCAGTCGCTTCGCTCCTGCCCCCAAGGGGCGCTGCCCGGCTTCGGGCGGCCGCGCGCCGGGCAGATGTTGCCCCCCAGTCGCTTCGCTCCTGCCCCCAAGGGGCGCTGCCCGGCTTCGGGCGGCCGGGCGCCATCGCTTGAGCTGCACCTGACATGCCTGCCTTCAAGTTCGAAGCACTGAACGCCGCGGGCAAGACCACGACCGGGCTGCTCGAGGCGGACACCGCTCGCGCGGCCAGGGCGCAGTTGCGTGCGCAATCGCTGGTGCCGCTGGAGGTGACTCAGATCGCCTCGGCGGGCACCCACGGCAAGGGGCTTCAATTCACCCGCCGGGTGTTTTCATCGACCACGCTCGCGGTGTGGACGCGGCAATTGGCGGGACTGGTCGGCAGCGGCTTGCCGCTCGAGCGCGCCCTCACGGCGCTCAGCGATGAGGCCGAAGACCCCAAGCAGCGCGAGCTGGTGGCGCACCTGCGTTCCGAGGTCAACGCCGGATCGTCGTTCGCCCGCGCGCTGGGCAGCGCGGAGCGCGAATTCGACGACGTCTACCGCGGCGTGGTGGCCGCCGGCGAGCAAAGCGGAGCGCTGGGTCAGGTGCTCGAGCGGCTGGCCGATGACCTCGAAGAGCGTCAAGCCCTCAAGGCCAAGTTGACCGGGGCCACGCTGTATCCGGCCATCGTGTCGATGATCGCGGTGGTGATCGTGATCTTTCTCGTCACCTACGTGGTGCCGCAGGTGGCCTCGGTGTTCACCAGCTCGAAGCGAGCCCTGCCGGGTCTGACCGTGGCGATGCTGGCCATCAGCGGCTTCTTGCGCCACTACGGCTGGTTGCTGCTGCTGGCCATCGGTGCCGGCGTGGGCACCTTGATGCTGATGCTGCGCAACCCGGCGTTTCGCGAGCGCTTTGACGCGGGGTTGCTCAACTTGCCACTGGTCGGCCGACTCAGCCGCGGCTACAACGCCGCCCGCTTTGCCGGCACGCTGGCGATGCTGGCTGGCGCCGGCGTGCCGATTCTGAAAGCCCTGCAGGCGGCCGCCGAGACGCTGTCGAACCGCGCGATGCGCGCCGATGCGCTCGACACGCTGGTGCGCGTGCGCGAAGGCGCGCCGCTCGCCTCCGCGCTGGCGGGCAAGAAACGGTTTCCGGGTCTGCTTGCAATGTTCGCCCGCCTGGGCGAACAGACGGGCCAGTTGCCCGAGATGCTCGACCGCGCAGCCAAGCAGCTGTCGACCGAGGTGCAGCGGCGCGCCATGCAGATGGCCACCATCCTCGAGCCCTTGCTGATCGTGGCCATGGGTGCGGTGGTGATGCTGATCGTGCTGGCCGTCTTGCTGCCGATCATCCAGCTCAACACCTGGGTCAAGTAGCCCCCTGGGGGCGGCGGAGACTCTGGGCCGGCGGGTATCCGGCGGGGCACGCCACCTATCATCGGCCCCATGCCCGTCTCACTCGAAGGTCAACTGGTCGTCGCGATCTCGTCGCGTGCCCTCTTCGATTTCGAAGAGGAAAACGAGGTCTTCGAGGCGGCCGACGACCACGCCTACATGCGGCTGCAACTCGAGCGGCTGGATGTGACCGCCAAGCCGGGCGTGGCGTTCTCGCTCGTCAACAAGCTGCTGGCTTTCAACCGCGCGGCCGCTGTGGATGCCGACAACGCATCACCGACGCAACGGGTGGAAGTGGTGATCCTGTCGCGCAACGATCCGGTGTCGGGCATGCGGGTGTTCCGTTCGGCCAAGCAGCACGGGCTGCCCATCCAGCGCGGGGTGTTCTCGCGCGGTGCGCCGCCTTGGCGCTACTTGCGCCCGCTCAACGCGAATCTGTTCTTGTCGACCAACGAGGCCGATGTGCGCTCGGCGCTTGAGGCCGGCGTGCCGGCTGCGCGGGTCTATCCCGACTCGGCGCGCGCCTCGGCGGCCCACCCGCATGAGGTGCGCATCGCCTTCGACGGTGATGCGGTGCTGTTTTCCGACGAGGCCGAGCAGGTGTTTCGCAGCGCCGGGCTGGACGCCTTTCAGGCTCACGAACGCGAGCGTGCCGAAAAGCCGCTGGCCGCGGGCCCGTTCAAGCCGCTGCTCGAAGCGCTGCAGCGATTGCAGCAGGCCGCATCACCCGCCATGGCCATCCGAACCGCGCTCGTCACCGCACGCAGCGCGCCCGCCCACGAACGGGCCATCCGCACGCTGATGGACTGGAACATCGAAATCGACGAGGCCATGTTCCTGGGTGGCCTGCAAAAAGGCGAATTCCTGCGCGAGTTCGAGCCTGATTTCTTCTTCGACGATCAAACCGGTCACATCGAAAACGCCTCGGCCCATGTGCCCGCGGGGCTGGTGGCCTCGGGGATCGCGAACCGCTGACGCGGCCGCCCGGCCAGGGCGGTGGTCTACCGCGCGATGTGGCAGCTCAACTCAGGGTGACGCGCGCGAACTTGCGTTTGCCGACCTGCAAGACGTAGACCCCGGCACCGAGTTTGAGACCACGGTCGGCAATGACGTGGCCATCGACTCGCACGCCACCGCCGTCGACCAGCCGCAAGGCCTCGCTGCTGGAGGGCGCGAGGGACGCTTCGCGCAGCAGCGCACCGATGCCCAAAGGCGCGCCGCAGATCGCCATCTCGGGAATGTGGTCGGGAATGCCGCCGCGCGAA
>CAIVGK010000071.1 GCA_903905475.1 uncultured Burkholderiales bacterium
CGCTCGAAGGCGGGCAGCGCCTCGCGGATCGCGTCGATCGCGTAAAGCGGCAAGCTGGCGTGCTCGCGCCGGCCCAGATCGGTCAGGTGCACGCCCGGCTTGTAGGACGGCTCGACCGCGCCAAGCACGGCCGAGGCCTGGCCGCGGATGAAGTCACCCACCAGCTGGGCCGGCGCCACGTAGGCGCCGCCGCCCAGCTCGAACGCGCGCGATTCCCAGTGGCGCTGGAAGGCCATGCCGTCGAGCGGGCTGACCGGGCCTTCGGCGAGGCCGTCCTGACGGTAATCCTGCGGGTTGATGCCCACCACGATGCCGGCATTGGCGTTGCGCTCGTTGCGCGAGTACTGGCTCATGCCGTTGGTGACGACGCGGTTTTCCTCGGACGTGGCGGCGACCACGGTGCCGCCCGGGCACATGCAAAAGCTGTAGACCGAGCGGCCGTTGCTGGCGTGGTGCACCAGCTTGTAGTCGGCCGCACCGAGCAGCGGGTGGCCGGCCGCTGCGCCGTAGCGTGCGCGGTCGATGACGCCTTGCGGGTGCTCGATGCGAAAGCCGATCGAAAACGGCTTGGGCTCCATGAACACGCCGCGCTCGTGCAGCATGGTGAAGGTGTCGCGTGCGCTGTGGCCGAGTGCCAGCACGACGTGCTCGGCGTCAAGCTGCTCGCCGGTGTCGAGCGTCACGCCGCGGATGCCGCCGGCTTCGATCAGCACATCGACCAAGCGCTGCTGAAAGCGGATCTCGCCGCCCAATGACTCGATCTCGGCGCGCATCTTTTCGACCATGCCCACGAGCCGGAAGGTGCCGATGTGCGGCTTGGCCACGTAGAGGATTTCCTCGGGCGCGCCGGCCTTGACGAACTCGGTGAGCACCTTGCGCGTGAGGTGGCGCGGGTCGCTGATCTGGCTCCACAGCTTGCCGTCGCTGAAGGTGCCCGCACCGCCCTCGCCGAACTGCACGTTGGACTCGGGCTTGAGCACGCCCTGGCGCCACAGGCCCCAGGTGTCCTTGGTGCGTTCGCGCACTTCCTTGCCGCGCTCGAGCACGATCGGGCGCAGGCCCATTTGCGCGAGCACCAGCGCGGCAAACAGCCCGCACGGCCCGAAGCCGACCACCAGCGGGCGCGGGCGTTCGCTGGTGCGCCAGTCGGCCGGCACGTGGCCGACGAAGCGGTAGCGGGTGTCGGGCGAGGGCTTGATGTGCACATCGCCGGCGTGGCGCGCCAGCAGCGCCGGCTCGTCGTCGACCTCGCAGTCGACGGTGTAGATCAGCACGATGGCGGTTTTCTTGCGCGCATCGTGACTGCGTTTGAAGACATTGAACGAGCGCAGGGCGGCGTCGTCCACACCCAGCCGCAGCCGCAAGGCCGCACGCAGATCGGCTTCGGGGTGGTCGAGCGGCAGGCGCAGTTCGGTGACTCGGATCATGGGCATCAAAGAGGGTCAGGGCGTCGCAGGCATCAGCCGTGCGACAGCAGTTTGGCTTCGGCCAGCGCCAGCGGCTCGGGCAGGCCCGACAGCACCAGGGTGTCGCCGGCGGCCAGCAGAAGATCGTCTTCGGGGCGTGTCACGGAGCCTGAGGCGCGGCGCACCGAGGCGACCGACACGCCGACGGCGTGCAGGGCCTGCGCAGCCAGCGTTTGGCCCACGCAGCCGCAGGTGGAGGTCAGGGTGACGCTGTGCAGGCGCACGTTGCCGAGCTCGTCGAAGGTGTCGTCGTCGGCGCCGTGAAAGTACCCGCGCAGCAGCCCATAGCGCGCGTCACGCTGTTCCTGCACGACGCGCAGCACCCGACGCATGGGCACGCCGACCAGCGCGAGCGCGTGGCTGGCCAGCATCAGCGAGCCCTCGATCGCCTCGGGCACGACCTCGGTGGCGCCGGCGGCGCGCAGCCGATCCAGGGCGCTGTCGTCGATGGTGCGCACGATCACCGGCACCTGGGGTGCGTGTTCCCGCACCAGGCTCAGGATCTTCAGGGCCGAGGGCGTGTCGTGGTAGCTCACCACCACCGCATGGGCGCGCGCCAGGCCGGCCGCCATCAGGCTTTGCAGTCGGGCCGCATCCCCGAACACCACATGCTGGCCGGCGGCGGCGGCCTGGCGCACGCGGTCGGGGTCGAGGTCGAGCGCCATGTAAGGAATGCGTTCGGTCTCGAGGATGCGCGCGAGGTTCTGGCCGCTGCGGCCGTAGCCGGCGATGATGACGTGGGCCTCGGTGTTGATCGCGCGCTTGGCGATGGTCGTCATGGCCACCGACTGCATCAGCCAGTCGATCGGGATGAGCCGCATCACCAGGCGATCGCTGTAGGCGATGAGCAGCGGCGTGAGCATCATGCTGAGCACCATGCTGGCCAGCACCGGGCTCATCCAGCGCGGGTCGATCAGGTGCTCCTGCGCACCCAGCGCCAGCAGCACGAACCCGAATTCACCCGCTTGCGCCAGATACAGCCCGGTGCGCAAGGCGGTGCCGGGTGCGGTGCCGAGCAGCCGTGCCAGCAGCGCCACCAGCACGAACTTGGCAAACACCGGCAGCAGCAGCACCAGCAGCACCAGCAGCCATTCGTCGATCACCAGCCGCCAGTCGAGCTTCATGCCGATGGTGATGAAAAACAGCCCCAGCAGCACGTCGTGGAACGGGCGGATGTCGGTTTCGACCTGGTGCTTGTATTCGGTCTCGGCGATCAGCATGCCGGCAATGAAAGCACCCAACGCCATCGACAGCCCGAAGTGCTCGGTCAGCCAGGCCAGCCCGAGCGTGACCAGCAGCAAGTTGAGGATGAACAGCTCTTCGCTCTTGCGCCGCGCCACCAGCGTGAGCCACCAGCGCATGAGCTTTTGTCCGCCCGCGAGCAAGATGGCCAGCAGTGCGCCGGCCTTGAGGGCTGCCGTGCCGAGTGTGACGGCCAGATCGGTGCCGCCCGAGGCGAGCGCCGGGATCAGCACCAGCAGCGGCACCACGGCCAAATCCTGGAGCAACAGCACGCCGATCACGCGGCGGCCGTGTTCGCTTTCGAGCTCGAGCCGATCGGCCATCAGCTTGCCGACGATGGCGGTGCTCGACATCGCCATGGCGGAGGCCAGCACAAGCGCGCCTTGCCACGACAGCTGCCACGGCTGCGCGGTGAACGAGTACAGCCAGCCCAGCAGGAAGTGACCGGCCAGCGTGCCGCCGATGGTGAGCACCACCTGCGCCAGCCCGAGCCCGAACACCAGCTTGCGCATGCTCCTGAGCTTGGGCAGGTTGAATTCGAGCCCGATCACGAACATCAGGAAGACCACACCGAACTCGGCCAGGTAGCGCACGCCGGCGGAGTCCTTGGCCAGCGCCATGGCGTGCGGGCCGATGACCACGCCCACCGCGAGATAGCCCAGCATGGGCGGCAACTTGGCGAGCCGGCACAGCACCACACCGGCGACCGCGGCCACGAGGTAGAGCAGGGTCAACTCGAAGGTGGATGCCATCGCAAACGTCTGACGTTGGGGGTGGGCAGCAAGGGGGATGGGGGGTTTTGCACGCGGCGTGCCGCCGCCGGGGTGGCATGCCTAGAATGCGGCTCCCTCGTGGTTCGATCCTAATGGACACCTCCACCCCCACGCTGCCCCCCGTCTACCCAAAGCCTGACGCATTCGATGCCCAGCGCGCCCTGCAGCTGGCTTGCGACACCTTCGACATTGAAGCGCGCGCGCTGATCGGCTTGAAATCCCGCCAGGGCGAAGCGTTCGCCCGTGCCGTCGAGGCCATGCTGCGCTGCCGCGGCCGGGTCGTGGTGATGGGCATGGGCAAGAGCGGGCACGTGGGCCGCAAGATCGCTGCCACGCTGGCGTCCACCGGCACGCCGGCGATGTTCGTTCACCCGGCCGAAGCCAGCCACGGGGACTTGGGCATGGTGACGCCCGGCGACGTGGTGCTGGCGATTTCCAATTCCGGTGAAAGCGACGAGATCGCCGCGCTGCTGCCGGCCCTCAAGCGGCTCGGCGTGACCCTGATCAGCATGACGGGCCGCGCCGATTCATCGCTGGCGCGCCACGCGGATCTGGCGCTCGACAGCGGTGTCGATCAAGAGGCCTGCCCGCTCAACCTCGCGCCCACCGCCAGCACCACCGCGCAGATGGCGCTCGGCGATGCACTGGCGGTGGCCCTGCTCGACGCGCGCGGTTTTCGCGAAGCCGACTTTGCGCTGTCGCACCCCGGCGGCAGCCTGGGGCGCAAGCTGCTGATTCATGTGCGCGATCTGATGGTCTCGGGCGACGCGGTGCCCCGCGTGGCGCCCGATGCGATGTTTGGCGCCTTGCTGGCCGAGATGACCGGCAAGGGGTTGGGCTTTACCGCGATCACCGACGCGCAGCAACAGGTTCTGGGCATCTTCACCGACGGCGATCTGCGCCGCCTCATTGAGCGCGGCGAGGATCTGCGCGCGCTCACGGCCAGCGCCGTGATGCACCCGAGGCCCAAGGTGATCCGCGACGACGCGCTCGCCGTGGATGCCGCCGGGCTGATGGAGCAGTACCGCGTCACCGGCGTGCTGGTGGTTGACGCCGCACAGCGGCTCGTGGGCGCGCTGAACCTCAATCAGCTCATGCGTGCGAAGGTGCTGTGATGACGCCGCGCGAGCCTCGTGTGCTGCGACCGGTGCTCACCTTCGAGCCCGAGTTGCTGCTGCAGGCGCAAGGCATCCGCGTGGCCATCTTCGACGTGGACGGCGTGCTGACCGACGGCAGCCTCTACATCGGCGAGCACGGCGAGGCGTTCAAGGCCTTCAACAGCCTCGATGGCCACGGACTCAAGTTGCTGGCACGGGGCGGCATCACCCCCGTGGTGATCACCGGGCGCGACTCGCTGGCGGTGCGCCGTCGGATTGCCGACCTGGGCATCGCACACGCGGTGTACGGGGTGCACGACAAGCTCGCCGCCGCCCTCGAGGTGATGCAAGCCCTGCGGCTTGGCTGGGATCAGCTCGCGGTGATGGGTGACGACTGGCCCGACCTGCCATTGATGACGCGCGCGGCGTTTGCCTGCGCACCGGCCAATGCGCACATCGAGGTGCGTGCGGCGGCGCATCACGTCACCGCTCTGGCCGGCGGGATGGGTGCGGCGCGCGAATGCTGCGACTTGCTGCTGACGGCTGCAGGCGGCTACGCGGCGCTGCTGCACGGCCACCTCACAACGCTCGACACGTCGTCATGATGCAGTGTGGCGACGGTCGGTCAGGAGGGCCTCTTTGAACGCCGCGAACGAACCGGCGTTGCGTCCCGCCGAGGCGCCCAGCGCCCGGCGCGTGATGTCGCCTTGGTATCGACGGGCGATCGACGTGGCGTCGCACTATTTGCCGCTGGTGCTGATGGCGTTGCTGGCCTTGGCCACCTGGCGCCTGGCGAAAAACACCCCGGTCTTCCTGGGCGACAAGCCCGAGGTCGTTCGGCGCCACATCCCGGACTACACCATGAACGGATTCACCGTGCAGCGGTTTGCGAACGCTGGTGCGCTGTCCGTGCAGATCGAGGGCGACACCTTGCGTCATTACCCGGACACCGACACGCTGGAGATCGACAACGTGCGCATCCGCTCGATCACCCCTGAGGGCCGTGTGACGCTGGCTTGGGCCGAAAAGGCGGTCTCCAACGGTGACGGCTCGGAGGTTCAACTCACCGGCAACGCCCGCGTGCTGCGCGAGGCCTACAGCGAAGGCGCGGCCCACGAGGCGCAGCTCAACTTTCGGGGCGAGTTTCTGCACGTCTTCTTGCGCACCGAGCGTGTGAGCTCGCACCTGCCCGTGGTGATCACACGTGACGCCACCGAAGTGCGCGGCGCTTCGATGACCTACGACAACCTCACCCGTGTGGCGCAGTTCAACGGACGGGTTCAGGCGACGTTCCCCGGGACGACCGCACCCTCGAAGAAGCCGTAGGCCGGCGGCTCGAGCCATGACATGGCGACGCATGGACTGCAGAGCGTGGGTGAGCCTTTGAGCGCC
>CAIVGK010000072.1 GCA_903905475.1 uncultured Burkholderiales bacterium
CGGCCAGCGCGGCGCGCGCCTGACCACCAACCAGGCGCGCTTGAGCCTCAAGCAGCGCGCGCAGCAAGCCGGGCTGCCCACGCACGTGCATCCGCACATGCTGCGCCACTCGTTTGCCACCCATTTGCTGCAGTCCAGCGGGGACCTGCGCGCGGTGCAAGAGCTGCTCGGCCACGCCAACATCAGCGCCACCCAGGTCTACACCAAGCTCGATTTCGGCCACCTCAGCAAGGTGTACGACGCCGCGCATCCCCGAGCCAAGAAGCAAAGCCCGATCAAGCGGTGAGGCGTCAACAACTTGTTGCTTGACGGAAGCAATCGTGACGCAGGTGCGAGGCCCGCATGTGTGCTGTCAGGGCGGTGCTGTGGGTCCGGGATCAGTCGAAGATGTCGCTCAGCCAGGACTTGGTGCGGCTGCCATGGGTACCGCGGCCGTGCCCGTGGCTGGAGTCCTCGAACCGAGGCTGTGATCGGGGCGCCTCATGACGGGTTGGGGCGGCTGCCATGGCGCTCGACCGCTCGATCAGCTTGTCGAGTTCGCCGCGGTCCAGCCAGACGCCGCGGCACTGCGGGCAGTAGTCGATCTCGACGCCTTGGCGGTCGCTCATCACAAGCGCAATGTCGGTGCAGGTGGGACATTTCATGGTGTGCTCCTGGTGAAAGGGGTTGCTCCGCCAGCCTAACAGGCGGGGCACCGTGGCGAGAATCAGCCGGGGTGGATGCCGCACAGCCCGACGGGGCTTGTCGTGCCGGCCCACCTGCGTGTGGCGTCGCGGCTGCAGTCGGCTTGAACACGCGGCCTGCATGAGCCGCGCATGAAGCAGACTCTCGAATCGGGGCGTGGGCGGTTCGCGCCTCGTGGAGAAAAACGCGCTGGCCTCCAACTTCCAATCCTTCCTGCTCAGCCTGCGCGGCGAGCTGGCAAGTCCGGGCAACAACATGAAAACCATACGACTGCGTGACGGCAAGGAACGCTCGCTCATCAAGCGCCACCCGTGGGTGTTCGAGGGCAGCATCGCCAGCGGCCGCGCCGATCCGGGCGAGACGGTGCGCGTCGAATCGGCGGCCGGCGAATTCCTGGCCTGGGGCGCGTACAGCCCGACGTCGTCGATCCGCGTGCGCGCCTGGAGCTTCGACGCTGCCGAGCGCATCGACGCGGCCTTCTTCGAGCGGCGCATCGCGCGGGCGGTGGCGGTGCGTGCGCGCTTGCCCATCGAGAGCGACGCCATGCGGCTGATCCACGGCGAGGCCGACGGCCTGCCCGGGCTGGTGGTCGACCGCTACGGCGACACCCTCAGCGCGCAATTCACGGCCACCGGCGTCGAACGCTGGAAGCCAGTGATCGCCGACGCGCTGCTCAAGGTCACCGGCTTGCAGCGCCTCTACGAACGCAGCGACGCCAGCGTGCGTGAATTCGAAGGCCTGGCTCCCCTGACCGGCTGGCTGCGCTTGCCCACCGGCGCCCCCGAGCACACCGAAGTGACCATCCACGAGCACGGCTGGAAGCTCACCGTGGACGTGGCGCACGGCCACAAGACCGGCTACTACCTCGACCAGCGCGACAGCCGGCGGCTGTTTGCCCACAGCGTGCGGCACTTCGGCGCCCAGCGCGTGCTCAACTGCTACAGCTACACCGGCGGCTTCAGCGTGGCCGCGCTGGCCGCTGGCGCGGCCGAGGTGACCAGCGTGGATTCATCGGGCCCGGCGCTCGAGCGCGCGCTCGCCCACGTCGCGCTCAACGGCTTCGACGCGCAGCGCCACAGCGCGATCGATGCCGACGTCAACGCCACGCTGCGCGGCTTTGTCGAGCAGGGCCGGCGCTTCGATGCCATCGTGCTCGACCCGCCCAAGTTCGCTTCGACCGCCGGCCAGGCCGAGCGTGCCGCGCGCGCCTACAAGGACATCAACCGGCTCGCCTTCATGCTGCTCGAGCCGGGTGGCCTGCTGTTCACGTTCTCGTGCTCGGGCGGCGTGAGCGCCGACCTGTTTCACAAGATCGTCGCCGGCGCCGGGCTCGATGCCGGCATCGACGGCCAGATCCATGCGCGCACCGGTGCAGCACCCGACCACCCGATGACCATCACCTTCCCCGAGGGCGAGTACCTCAAGGGCCTGGTGATCGTGAAGCAGCGCTGAGTCGGCGCACGGCCTTGACGGGCGTCGCCCTGCGCGGCCGGGGGCCTGCTTAACATCGCCTTGAATTGATTTCCTCAGGAGACTGCCATGTGCGGCATCGTCGGCGCTGTCAGCCAGCGCAACATCGTTCCGGTGCTCATCGAAGGCTTGAAGCGGCTCGAGTACCGCGGCTATGACTCGTGCGGCGTCGCCGTCCACCAGCATGGCGGCTTGCTGCGCGCGCGCAGCACCGAGCGCGTGGCCGAACTCGAGCGCAACGTGGCCGATGACGGCATCGCCAGCGGCACCGGCATCGCTCACACCCGCTGGGCCACGCACGGCGTGCCGGCGGTGCACAACGCGCACCCGCACTTCTCGGGTGACCGCGTGGCGCTGGTGCACAACGGCATCATCGAAAACCACGACGAGCTGCGCGCCGAACTGCAATCCCAGGGCTATGTGTTCGCCAGCCAGACCGACACCGAGGTCATCGCCCACCTGATCGACCGCCTGTACGACGGCGACCTGCTCGCCGCCGTGCAGCGCGCGCTGCCGCGCTTGCGTGGCGCCTATGCGATCGCGGTGTTCTGCCGCGACGAGCCGCACCGCGTGATCGGCGCGCGCGAGGGCTCGCCGCTGATCCTGGGCATCGGCACTGGCGAGCGCGCCGGCGACCACTACCTGGCCAGCGACGCCATGGCACTGGCCGGCGTGACCGACCAGATCGTCTACCTCGAAGAAGGCGACGTGGTCGACTTGCAGCTCGCGGGCATGCGCATCAACGCGCGCCGTGGCGAGGGCTTCGAGCCGGTGGCGCGCGAGGTGCGCACCGTGCACGCGCACACCGGCGCGGCCGAGTTGGGGCCGTACCGCCACCACATGCAAAAAGAAATCTTCGAGCAGCCCAAGGCCATCGCCGACACGCTCGATGCGGTGGACGCCATCTCGCCCGCGCTGTTTGGCGAGGCGGCCGCCGAGGTCTTCCAGCAGGTCGACTCGGTGCTGATCCTGGCCTGCGGCACCAGCTACTACGCCGGCTCGGTGGCCAAGTACTGGCTCGAGAGCATCGCCAAGATCCCGACCGCGGTCGAGGTGGCCAGCGAATACCGCTACCGCGACAGCGTGCCCCACGCGCGCACGCTGGTCGTGACCATCACGCAAAGCGGCGAAACCGCCGACACGCTGGCCGCGCTCAAGCACGCGCGCGCTTTGGGCATGGCGCACACGCTCACCGTGTGCAACGTGGCCACCAGCGCGATGGTGCGCGAGTGCGCGCTGGCCTTCATCACGCGCGCCGGCGTCGAGATCGGCGTGGCCTCGACCAAGGCGTTCACCACCCAGCTGGTGGGTCTGTTCTTGCTGACGCTGGCGCTGGCCAAATCACGCGGTGAGCTCGGCGCCGACGCCGAGGCGCAGCACCTGCACGCGCTGCGGCATTTGCCGGTGGCCGTGCAAGGCGTGCTGGCGCTCGAGCCGCAGGTCATCGCCTGGGCCGAGGTGTTCGCACGCAAGGAAAACGCGCTCTTCCTGGGCCGCGGCGCGCACTACCCGATCGCCCTCGAAGGCGCGCTCAAGCTCAAGGAAATCAGCTACATCCACGCCGAGGCCTACCCGGCCGGCGAGCTCAAGCACGGCCCGCTGGCGCTGGTCACCGCCGAGATGCCGGTGGTCACCGTGGCGCCCAACGACGCGCTGCTCGAAAAGCTCAAGAGCAACCTGCAAGAAGTGCGCGCCCGTGGCGGCGAGCTGTTCGTGTTTGCCGACGCCGACACGCGCATCGAATCGGGTGAGGGCCTGCACGTGATCCGCATGCCCGAGAACTACGGCGCGCTGTCACCCCTCTTGCACGTGGTGCCGCTGCAGCTGCTGGCCTATCACACCGCCTGCGCGCGCGGCACCGACGTCGACAAGCCGCGCAATCTGGCGAAGTCGGTGACGGTGGAGTGAGCGCCCCATGAACGCGCTACCCGCCCAGACCGCTGATTTGGGTCGTCCCCTCGGTGGCTGGCGGCTCCGGCTCTACACCGTCATCTTCGAATCCGACACCCGGGCCGGGCGGCTGTTTGATCTGGTGCTCGTGTGGCTGATCCTGACCAGCGTGGTGGTCGTCATGCTGGACAGCTTCGAAGCCCTGCATGCGCGCTGGGGCGGCCCCCTGAGGGTGCTCGAGTGGGTGTTCACCGTGATCTTCACGGTGGAATACATCGCTCGCCTGGCCTGTGTCAGGCGGCCTTCGCGCTATGCGTCCAGCGCGCTGGGCGTGATCGATCTGGTGGCCGTGCTGCCGACCTGGGCCGCGCTGTTCGTGCCCGGCCTTCACGCCCTCATCGACGTGCGGCTGCTGCGCTTGCTGCGGCTGTTCCGGATCCTCAAGCTGGCCGCGTACGTCGAGGAGTTCGCCGCGCTGGGCGCCGCCCTCATGGCGAGCCGGCGCAAGATCCTGGTGTTCCTCAGCTTCGTGCTGGCCGTGGTCATCGTGATGGGCAGCATCATGTATGTCGTGGAGGGCCCGGCCAACGGGTTCACCAACATCCCGGTGTCGGTGTACTGGGCGATCTCGACCATGACCACCGTGGGGTTTGGCGACATCACGCCCAAGACAGGGCTCGGGCGGTTCATCACCTCGTTCATGATGCTCATCGGCTGGGGCACACTGGCCGTCCCCACGGGTATCGTGAGCGCCGAGTTCACGGCACTGCGTCTCGGCGGGCGGCCTGTTTCGTCCCGGCGAAACTGCCCCGTGTGCCTGAGCGAAGGGCACGAAGCCGTGGCCCGTTTTTGCCGCAACTGCGGTTGCGAGTTACCACCCCACGCCAGACCCGGCGCAACCACCACGCCATCACGCCATGACTCAAACACTGATCCACTTTGAACTTCCCGACTCGCTGAACGAATGGACGACCGTCGATGACGTCGTGATGGGCGGCGTCTCGAGCAGCCGCATCCGCCATGACCCCGAGGGGTTCGCCGTCTTCGAGGGCACGCTCTCGCTGGAGAACAACGGCGGGTTCTGCGCCTTGCGCTCGGGGACGCTGACGCAGCGGCCGCTGGGCGCTGACAGCTTCTTGCTCGATGTGCGCGGCGACGGCAAGCGCTACAAGCTCAATGTGCGCACCGACGGCGGCGTCGAGGGGCTGACGTATCAGGCCAGCTTCGAGTCGCCGGCCGGCGAGTGGACGCAGGTGCGCCTGCAGGTGTCCGACTTGATGCCCACCTACCGGGGCAAGGAAGTGCGCGGGATGGATCCGCTCGATGCCTTTCGCATCAGCCACATGAGCGTGATCATTGCCGACCGGCAGGAAGGCGCATTCAGCCTGGCGCTGCGTTCGCTGTCTTGCCAGGCCTGAGCGGCCCTCGTCCGATCGTGCTCAGCGCTTGGCGGTCGGTGCCGGCAGGTCGGTGGGGCACCCCTTGGACTTGATGCGGTGGTAGGTCAGGTTGTCCTCGGCCGAGCGCAGCACCACTTTCTTGCCCTGCATGCTGATGATCGCGTCCTTCAGCCGGTTGCCTTCGGGGTATTCGTTGAACAGCGCACCCTCCCAGACGTACCACTTCGAAATGGTGGAACTCGCCAGCTTGTGGCAGGCCTGGTCTTCGTACTCGTAGTACAGGTAGGTGCCGTCGGCGTTGTAGACCTCGCGGCTGGGCACGCCTTCGTAGTCGGCGCTGTCGGGCGGGTTGATCCAGGTGCCCACCATCTTCAGGGCGAGGGCCGCATCGGCCGCCTTGCCGGGGGGGGTGGCGTGGGCTGTGCTGGTGAGCGCGCACGCGACGGCAAGGGCCATCATCCATTTTGCTGACACGGGGAGTCCTCCTGAGGCGGGGCGGTGGGTCGGGTGTGCCGATTGCCGCAGCCGCGCTCGTGGGAGTGAGGCTGCCAGCAAGAGGTCGAGTGACCTTACCCTGAATGACCGATTCGGGGCATCCGTCTTTTCCCAATCCAGCCCGACTTGGGGCGCCTTGTCGGCGAAGTGGCGTCAGCGCGCGTTACAGCAGTCAGCGCGTGCAACCCCCTGAGGCGGGCGCGCTGGCCTTGGGTCTTTTCGAGACCCCGTTTCACCCAGACCGACACCGAATCCGATGCTGACAACCCTCAAAGACCTGTTCGACAGCGTGTTCGCCACCACCGCGTGCGGCCCCGGCCACGCCGAGGAGCACACGCTGCAGTTGGCCACCGCGGTGCTGCTCGTGGAAGTGATGCGCGCCGACGTCGAGATCAACCCGGCCGAACGTGCCGAGGTGCTGGCCGCGCTGCGCGACAAGTTCAACCTGAGCGACGACGAGGCCGCGCGGCTGGTCGAGCTGGCCCATCAGACGGCCCAGGGATCGAGCGACTTCTTCCAGTTCACCTCGAAGATCAACGAGTCGTTCGACATGGAAGACAAGATCCGCATGGTCGAGCACCTGTGGCGCGTGGCCTATGCCGATGGCGTGCTCACCGCGCACGAAAACCACCTCATGCGCCGGGTGAGCGACCTGCTGCACGTGCCGCATGGCGCCTACATCAACGCCAAGATGCGTGCCAAGCAGGCGCTGCGCGTCGAGTGACACGCGGTTACCACGCGAAGCCGCCGCGGGCTTGATCGACATCAAGCCGCCCGGTCGGGCTTGGCTCTAGGCTGCCCTATTTCGATTGACGCATCCATGATGACGCTTTCCTCTCCGGGCCCAGGGCTGGCGGCCGTGCCAGCGGCCGCAGCCCCCGCCATTCCCCACCGCAAACTGATCCGTGCCTGGCTGGTGCCCATCGCCACGCGCAGCACGCCGCATGCGCTGTGGCTCACGGCGATCGACCTCGCGCTGTTCGCCCTGACCATGGCCACCGCGATCCTGGCCAGCCACGCGCTGGTGCAGGTGCTCGCGGCGCTGGCCTGTGGCTTTGTCATCGGGCGGCTGTTCGTGCTCGGCCACGACGCGTGTCACCAGAGCTTCACGCCGAACCGCCGCTTGAACCGCTGGCTGGGCCGGCTGGTCTTCTTGCCGTCGCTCACGCCGTACAGCCTGTGGGAAGTCGGGCACAACGTGGTTCACCACGGCTACACCAACCTCAAGGGCTTCGACTTCGTGTGGGAGCCGCTCTCACTGGAGGAATACCAGGCGCTGCCGGCCTGGCGCCAGGGGCTCGAGCGCATCTACCGCAGCGGCTGGGCGCCGTGGCTGTACTACCTGGTCGAGGTCTGGTGGACGCGCATGTTCTTTCCCAGCCGGCGCGCCATGCCGACGCGGCGCAACGTGTTCCTGTGGGATTGCGCGCTGGTCAGCGTGGCCGCCGTCGCGTGGATCGGTGCTCTGGTCGCCGCGGCTGCGGCCACCGGTCAATCGGTGTGGTGGCTGCTGACCGTGGGCTTCGTCGTGCCGTTCGTGTTCTGGAACGGGATGATCGGCTTTGTGGTCTACGCGCACCACACGCACACCGACATCGCCTGGTACGACGACAAGTCCGCCTGGTCGGCCGCCCAGCCGTTCGTGTCGACCACGGTGCACCTGACCTTTCGCTCGTTCATGGGCAGCGCCTTGCACCACATCATGGTTCACACCGCCCACCACGTGGACATGAGCGTGCCGCTGTACCGGCTGAAGGCCGCGCAGGCGCTGCTCGAAGAACGCCTGCCTGGCAGCATCGTCGTGCAGCCGTTTTCCTGGGCCTGGTACACCGACACCGCCCGGCGCTGCAAGCTCTATGACTACAAGCTGCGCCGCTGGACCGACTTCGCAGGACGCCCGACCAGCGAGCCGCGCGCGGCTTGAGCGGGTCGTTGGCGGGGCGCTGCACGCGCGCTACGGGTTCACCCTGTGTGGCGCGCGGGCGCGCGGTTAGAGTCGGTTTCCCTTTGCCGACCCGCCTCGATGCCTTCATCTCCTGACCTGCCCGTGGCGACCCCGTTGCCCACCACACCCGCCGAAGCGGCCCCGCCACGCATCAACCTGCCCAATCCCCGCCATGCGCAGCGGCTGCCGCCGCACATCGGCAAGGCCCAGTTCGAGCGCGTTCGGCAAGCGGCCTACCGGCTGCCGCAGGTGGTCAAGCCGGGCGACTTCATCGCCGAGCGCAGCACCGGGTTCGAGGAACACCTCGACCGGCTGGGCTACGTGCTGCTGCAAAAGGCGGTGTCCGGTGCGCGGCCGAGCCGCTGGATCGCGCCCGATCTGTTCGACGTGGCGCTGGCGCACATCGACGTGGTGGGCGACGGCCCCGCGGTTCGCCCGCTCATGCTCGAGCGCAACGCCACGCTCGAGGCGCACGGCGTGTCGCGCCATGCCGGCGTGTGGACGCGGCTCATCAGCCACGGCCTGACGCTGTCGGAGCCGGGCTGGCGCGTGCCGGTGCTGTTCCATGTGCCGGTGAATCCGCAGCCGGTGTGGGACTTCTATCGCACCGGTGATGTCGCCGCGCTGGGCGCTGCGCTGGGCACGCCGCTGCCGTATCCGCAGGCCGCCGAGCTGGTCGCACACCTCGAGTTGATGCTCGAGCGCAGTCGCGTGCACAACCCGCGCCACCTCGAGTCGCTGCTGCCGCGCTTGCAGTCCGAATGCGCCACGCCGCAGGCGCTGCCTGAGCTGAAAGCCTCGCTCACCCGTGCGCAGGAACGCTGGGAGCACCGCGTCACCGAGCTCGACACCATCGAGGGCCTCAACACCGAGCTGGCCTTTCAGGGCTATCCCGACACCTTCGACAAGGCGCGCCGATTGCAGCGCAGCGTCACGCTGTATGTGGGCCCGCCCAACAGCGGCAAGACGCACGCCGCCTTCGAGCGCCTCGCGCAAGCGCACAACGGCGCTTACCTCGCGCCGCTGCGGCTGCTCGCGCTCGAAGGGCGCGACCGGCTGGTCGGGCGCGGCGTGCCGTGTTCGCTGCTGACCGGCGAAGAAAACGTGCCCGCAACCGACTCGCGCGTGGTGTCGAGCACCATCGAGATGGTGGGCACCAACAAGCCGATCGACGTGGCGGTGATCGACGAAGCGCAGATGATCTTCGACGGCTCGCGCGGCTGGGCCTGGACCCAGGCCATCGTGGCGGTGCCGGCCAACGAGGTGATCATCATCTGCTCGGCCTACGCCGTGCCGGCGATCGAGAACCTGCTCGGCCTGTGCGGCGAGCGCTGCACCGTGCGCCACTTCGAGCGCAAGCAGCACGTCGAATTGCTCGCGCAGCCGGTGCCGATCTCGGCGCTCAAGCTCGGCGATGCGGTGGTCGCCTTCAGCCGGCGCGATGTGCTCATGCTGCGCGACCAGATCGCCGCCAGCGGCCACCCGGTGTCGGTGATCTACGGCGCGCTGCCGCCCGAAGTGCGCCGCCGCGAGGCCGAGCGTTTCGCGACCGGCGAATCGCACATCCTGGTGGCCACCGACGCCATCGGCATGGGCCTGAACCTGCCGATCCGCCGCGTGCTGTTCAGCACCATGACCAAGTTTGACGGTCAGGGCGACCGCACGCTGCAGGAATCCGAGGTGCACCAGATCGCCGGGCGCGCCGGGCGTTACGGCATCCATGAAGAAGGCTTCGTCGGCGTGTTGAAGGAGGCCGAGCCCACGGCCGCGCGCACGCTCAAGGAACTGCTGCCGCTCACGCCGCGCGCCCCGCTCGACTTCAAGGCGCCGGTGGCACCAAACGGCTGGCACGTCGACACCATCGCCTCGCGGCTGCACAAGACCAAGCTGCGCGAGGTGCTCGGCGTGTTCATGGAGCAGCTCAAGCTCGACGACGCGCACTTCGCGGTGGCCGAGCTCGATCAGATGCTCGATCTGGCCGAGCAGCTCGACCGTTGCGCCGCCGC
>CAIVGK010000073.1 GCA_903905475.1 uncultured Burkholderiales bacterium
ATCGCCAGATGAAGCTCGCCGTCCCGTTCAGTTGGTGAATCTGCTGGGAGCGGTTGTCCAGCACCAGAATTTCGCCGTTCACCTCGCGGACCATGACCGCGTCGTCGTCCGATGCCTGTGTGCTCACGGTGTGCCTTTCTCTCCATCTCCAAGCAGCACCAAACGGCTGCAACGGGCCCGTTCTGCGAGTTTCTTTCTGCTCAAGCCAAAGAAAATTGCCCGTGCGCAAGATCCGTATGAGTCAGCTCGATATTCTGAGCAGCCGATCAGAAAACCAGCCAAATCGACACCGCCATGGAGCTCACTCAAGACGGCCCGAGTCGCGACGAATCCCCGTCGAGCGTGCACTCGATGCCAACCCTCATCGGGCAGTTGCTCAGGTACGCGGCCACCGGCCTGCCGCTTGACGATGCGGGGCAAGATGACCCGGCGCGAGCGTCCGAACGCGAACGCCAGCTGCAATGGGCGCTCCACGGCGGGCTGGGGCCGCTGCTGCACGGTGCCCTGGGCCCCGCGGGGGTTGCGCAGTGGCCCGCCGCGGCCCGTTTGGCGCTGCTGAGTGCCGACCTCACCGCACGCGTGCGTCATGGCAACCTGGTCGACACCGCGCTCGAGATCGCCGAGGCCTGCGAGCGGCTGGGCGTCGAGGTGGTGCTGCTCAAGGGCATTTCGGTCAGCGAGCAGTGGTACCCGCAAGAACACTGGCGGCCGATGGCCGACATCGATGTCCTGATCCCTTCGACCGACTACGTCGCGGTGGAAGCCGCCCTGATGGAGCGCGGCCACGAGCGGCTGGCCTTCGAGCCAGGCCAGGGTCAGCAGCACGGCATTCCCTTGCAGCACCGCTCCCGCCAATCGCTCATCGAACTGCACACCGAGCTGTTCGGCGAGGACTCGCCGTTGTTCGCGGGCACGCTGTTCGGCTCGCCGATGGCGCTGTCGTGGACCGTGGCCTCGCGCTACCACGGCCGGCCGGTGCGTCGTCTGGCGAGCGAGCTGCAGCTGGCCTACATCGCATCGTCATGGTTCAACGACCTGACCGTGTGCAAGATTCACCCGAGCTTCATCGCGTCGATGTTCGACGCGGTCTACCTGTTGAAGGCCAGCGCTCACCGGCTCGACTGGAGTCGCCTGGTCGATCGGCTGGACAACGAGCTGGCAGCCGCCTCGCTGCACGCGATGCTGACCTACCTGCCGCGCTTCGGCGTCGAGCGCCCCGCCGCCGAGGTCATGGCGCAGCTGTCGTCACGGCAAAAGCTCATCGGGCCGGTCCAGCTGGCACTCATCCATGCGGCGCTCGACCGCCACCTGATCGCCGCTCGCCCCTGGAACCATCTGCTGCCACTGCCAGTGCCGGGGCGCTACAGCGCGCTGCATCAAATCCGCAAAAGGCTCACCCGCCAACCCCATCCGACCTGATGGCCGCGCCAAGGACCGCTGGCGCCCCCGGGCTACTTTTGCAGCAAGGCCTTCCAGCCCTTGTCACCCAGGCACCTGACGAGACCGCGCGTGGCTCGATGGGTCTTGGCGTTGGGCCGGTGGGCATCGCCCAGGTCCGCTCGGGCCAACAACCGCGGTGGCTAAGATGGCCGGCCAACTCGAATGCCGCCCCATGACACAGGCCCACACCATCGTCGCTGACGCTTCCCCCGCAGGCGTTGCCATTCCCGTGAACCTGGCTCCCCGGCGGGTGCTCGTGATCGGTGCCACCGGCACGATCGGGCGCGCCACAGTGCGTGCGCTGGTGCAGCGCGGGCATGAGGTGGTGTGCTTCGTGCGGGCACGCGCCGGAGTCCAGGGCGCACTCGCGCCCGATGACAGCGCGCGACTGCTGGCCGGCGCCACGGTGCGTTTCGGTGATGTGAGCGACCCTGCATCGCTGTCGCGCGACGGCTTTCGCGGCGAACGCTTCGACGCGCTGGTGTCGTGTCTGGCCTCGCGCACCGGCGCGCCGCCAGACGCCTGGGCGATCGACCACCAGGCGCATGTCAACGTGCTGGCCGCCGCGCGGCAAGCCGGTGTGACGCACATGGTGCTGCTGTCGGCCATCTGCGTGCAAAAGCCGCTGCTTGGCTTCCAGCACGCCAAGCTGGCGTTTGAAAAGGCGCTCATCGAATCCGGCCTGAACTACTCGATCGTGCGACCCACCGCCTTTTTCAAGTCGCTGTCGGGCCAGATCGAGCGCGTCAGGCAGGGCAAGCCATTCCTGGTGTTCGGCGATGGCACGCTCACCGCGTGCAAGCCCATCAGCGACGGCGATCTGGGCGCCTACCTGGCCGACTGCCTCAGCGACACCCGCCGCCACCGCCGCGTGCTGCCCATCGGCGGGCCGGGCGACGCGATCACCCCGCGCCAGCAAGGCGAGCGGCTGTTTGCGCTGCTCGGGCAGCCAGCGCGCTTCAAGCAAGTGCCCGTCGGACTGCTCGACGCCATCATCGCGGTGCTCGGCTTGGGCGGGCGACTGCTGCCCGCGCTGGCGGCCAAGGCCGAGCTCGCGCGCATCGGCCGCTACTACGCCACCGAATCGATGCTGGTCCTCGACCCCGTCACCGGTCGCTACGACGCAGCCGCCACGCCGTCGACCGGCACCGAAACGCTGTTCGACTTCTACGCCGGCCTGGTGAGTGGCGCGATCGCGCCCGAGCGAGGCGACCACGCGGTGTTCTGAACCAGACCCGCGCACGAAAGACCGGGCGCCCGACACACTTCGAAGGCGTCCTTGAGCCAAGACAGGTGCGAGCGCGGGCACCGAGTCAACAATGACCCGTCCGTCTGCTGCGCGGCTTGTCGCAGCGGGCCCCCACGCCCTTGAAAGCGAGATCACCATGAAGCGCAGACACCTGCTCGAAGCCCTGGCCGCAGTGGCCGGCTGGACCACACTGCCGATCTTGGCCGCGGTGACCCTGCCGCCGGTCAAGGTGTTCAAGAACCCGTCGTGCGGCTGCTGCGGCGCGTGGGTCGACCACATGAAGTCGGCCGGGTTCGCGGTCGAAGTCGTTTCGGTGAAAGACACCACGGCGGCGCGCAAACGTCTGGGCATGCCCGACACCTACGGCAGTTGCCACACGGCCACCGTGGCCGGGTACGTCCTCGAAGGTCACGTGCCGGCCGTCGAGGTCAAGCGGATGCTGGCCATGAAGCCCGTGGCCATCGGGCTGGCGGTGCCGAGCATGCCGCCGGGTTCGCCGGGCATGGAAGTTGGCGGCCGCGAAGACCCGTACGACGTTCTTCTGATCGGCAAGGCCGGGCACGCCAGCGTGTTCGCGAGCTACCCGAAGTCCTGAGTCGGCCACCCGAGGGGCGGCCGCACCGACTCACCTGGGGTTCGGCGGCGGTGACGGTGGCGGTGGCAGGTTGGGCGGCGAGGCCGAGCCGTAGGCACCGTAGCCACTCCCCGAGACGACATTGCCGCGGGAATACATGCACTGCTGATAGGCCACGTCGTAACGGCGCTGCGCGTTCGCAGCCGTGTAGTTGCTCTGGCCGACACCCGCCGTGGCGCCCATGACTGTGCCCATGGCGGCACCGGCCCCGACGCCACGATCGCCGCCCATGGCGGCACCGGCAATCGCGCCGATCACCGCGCCGGCGGCCGTCGACTTGAGCACTTGTTCGGCCGCCGCGTCATGCCCCGGCAAACCGATCGCGTGGGATGCCCAGCCGCGGCACAGTTGATCGTCTTGCACGAACACCTCGAACGGTTTGTGGGGCCCGGGCATCACCGCCACCGCCGGACCGCTGGGCATCTCGGCGCAGGCCAGCAGCAAGCACGACGCAGCCGCCAGCAGCGCGCCACGCCGCAACCGATCGGCCCGGCGCACGCGGGCGCAAGGTCGGGTGTTCATCATGGGGCGGGCGCGCTGGGCGGTGGGGCCGGTTCGGCGGCCACCGGCTTCCAGCCGCCCGGGCAGGTCGCCACGTACGGGTAATAGCCCGGCGCCGCGTCGCAGAAATACCAGTACTGCGTGGGCGGTGGCGACAGCGCCACGCCGGCAGGCGGCATCAACAGCACCGGCGGTGGCGGCTCCCACGGGTTCGGATACGGATAGGCTGGCGACGGGTAGAAATACCAGGCACCGCCGACCACCCACCACCAGCCCAGCCGCCCGTCATGTCGCTGATGGGCCCAGCGCCCTCCCCGCCACACACCCCAATCGTGTTCGTGAAAGCGGCTGATGTCGCCGCGCCAGGCCGGCGGCGCCGGGTGCACTGCGCGTGGCGGGTGGCCTGCGCGCGGTGGATGCGGCGGGGGCGGGGCCGGCGCGGCCAGACCAGGCAGCGCCGCGCCCGCCGCGAGGCACAGGCCAACGACCGTGCTGTGCAACCCGCCGCTCGACTTGAACCGACTCCTCATCGTCACCTCCGTTGATGGAGGATCAGTGTCGGCCGGGCGCGCTACGGGGCGCTGATCACGGTCAATGTCGGTGACGTCGAATGGCTAGGGCCACGGCCGGGGACAACTCGACCCCCTGCGGCTCGGCTGGAACTCGCTCCTGGCCTCTGGAGCGCAGCACGCCGATGGCACGGGTCAGCGCGCTGTCCAGCGCGGCACACCAGTCACGGGCGATCGAGGTGATCACCACGGAGCCGCCCCGATCGGTCTTGAACTCGACCAGGCAACGCTTGTCGATACCGCCGCCCGTCCCGTCGACGTCGGACAGCTCCACGGTGGCCTTGGGCACCAGCCATGTCATGCGGCGCATCACGAAACGAACACGCTGCACCACCAGGTCACGCAGCTTGTCGCCTTCAGCGTCTTGGGATGTGAACAACACCTGCATGGCAGACCTCCAGTGATTGAATCAGCCCGGACCATAGTGCCGACAGGAACACCGAAAAAGCAGATACTTCCTCATCCACAGTTCTGTAAAAACAGACCATGAGCCTGAACTTCAGCTACCGGCATCTTTACTACTTCTGGGTCGTCGGCAAGGAGGGCGGCATTTCCCGCGCCGCAGCCAGGCTCGACATGGCCGTGCAAACGGTCAGCACGCAGGTGCGTGAACTGGAGCGATCTCTGGGCTACGAATTGCTCAAGCCGGCCGGACGCGGGCTGGTGCTGACGGAAGCCGGCGTGGCGGCCATGCAGCAGGCGGAACAGATTTTTTCGCTGGGCGAGCAACTGCCGGCGTTCGTGCGTGATGCCGTCAGCGCACCGAGCGCGCGGCTGGCCGTGGGCGTGTCCAACGGTCTGCCCAAACTGGTCGTGCGCAGCTTGATGCAATCGGTGATGGACGAGCCGCATCTTCGATTGCTGTGCCGCGAAGGAGAAATCTCCGAACTGCTGGCCGATCTGGCACTGCACCGGCTCGACCTGGTGCTGACGGACCGTTCGGCGCCACCCAATGCGAACGTCAAGGTGTACAGCCATTCGCTGGGCGCTTCCCCGCTGGCCTGGTACGCCGCGCCCGAGCTGGCGGCGGCGGCGCGGCGCGGGTTCCCTGAGTCGCTCGCCAAGGTCAAGGTGATCTTGCCCACGCCGCGCGTTGCGGTGCGCGCGCTGCTCGATCAGTGGTTCGAAAAGCAAGGCATTCGCCCTCGCATCGCCGGCGAATTCGATGACAGCGCGCTGCTCAAGACCTTCGGTGCCAGCGGCATGGGCGTGTTCCCGGCGGTGGAGATGGTTCACGACGAATTGGAGACTCGCTATGGCGTGGAGCGCGTCGGGCCATGCCAGGGCGTCAAGGAAGAGTTCTTCGCCATCGGCACCGAGAAAAAGGTGCTGCACCCGCTGGTTCAACGCATCCTGAGCGTGCGCATGGCGCAGAGCTGCCATCTACCGGCCGGTGCGCCGAGTGAGCCCGAGGCCGCCACTCGCCAGGCTGCGCCCTTGCCCCGCGTGTAGCCGCACCGGACCCGGTGTGGCGGCTCGGCGGGAATGGCGCCACAGGTGGCCCACCGAGGCCATGCCGGTATCGACGGCGGTTGAGACCCCTCACCCCACCCGTTCCGCCGGGGTGCCACGATGGTTCCGGGTTGTTCGCTTCAGGCAGTGCAAACATGTGCTTTTCGGCGCAAGCCAGTTTTTCGGTCGGTGTGGTGCTGCTCGGGATCGGCGCGCTGACCTGGCGCGCCTCGCGTGATCCCGGCGCTCGGGCATTCGCGGCGATTCCGGCGCTGTTCGGGATCCAGCAGCTCATCGAAGGCGCGCTGTGGCTCAGCTTCCACCACGACGCGCCGCAACTCGGCGTGGCGATGACCTACGCCTTCTCGTTCTTCTCCCACCTGTTCTGGCCGGCGTACGTGCCGCTGGCCGTGCTGCTGATCGAGCCCAGTCGGCGGCGTCAGCAGTGGGTGTTCGGCTGCGCGCTGGTCGGGCTGGTGGTGAGTTCGTGGCTGCTGTGGTCGATGTCCGAGTACGGCATCGTGGCCCAGGTTCACGCACAACACATCGAATACGTCTCGCAGCCCGATCTGGGGCCGGTGACCATGCTGCTGTACCTGACGGCGACGTGCATCAGCCCGTTGGTGTCAAGCCATCGCGCGGTGCGGGTCTTTGGGGCGCTCGCGTTGCTGTCGTTCACCGCGACCTACGCCATCTTCACCGTGTGGTTCATCTCGGTGTGGTGCTACTTCGCGGCGCTGTTGAGCGCCGTCGTGCTGATGCACTTCAGGGCTCGCCGTGCCCCGGCGCTGAAGTCCAGCCTGGGCTGAAACCCCACCGATCGACCGCTGCGCATCGAAGTCGAAGTCCACGACATCGGCATCGCTGACGCCGACCTGTCCACGCTGTTCAAGCAATTCCAGCGACTCAGCGAAGGCCACACCAAGACCCATCAGGGCACCGGCATGGGGCGGGCGCTGGCGCGGCGGCTGGTCGAAGCGCAAGGCGGCTCGGTGGGGGGGTGGGCAGCGTGTTCTGGCTGGCTTGCCGTGTCGGCGTGGCACCGAAGCCCAACGCGTGCGCTCGCCCTCTGGCGCCTGAGCCATGGACCGCTCGCCCGTTGGCGGCTTGCGTCGCAGTGGTCAAAATCGCCCGATCCCCCAAGGAGAACGACGATGAGTCTGGTGATCTGGATGGCGGTGGCGATCGCTGTGGTTTTCGCCATCAGCCTCTACAACAGCCTGGTGAGCGTGAAGAACGCGGTGTCCAAGGCGTGGGCCAACATCGACGTGCTGCTCAAGCAGCGCCACGACGAACTGCCCAAGCTGGTGGACACCTGCAAGCAGTACATGCAGCACGAGCAGACCACGCTGGAAAGAGTCATCCAGGCACGCACGCGGGTGGCCGATGCGCGCGAAGCCAAGAACATCGGCGCCCTGGGCGCCGCCGAAAGCGCACTGCGCAGCGGTCTGGGCAGCTTGCTCGCGCTGGTCGAGTCGTATCCCGAACTGAAGGCCAACGAGCAGTTCTTGCACCTGCAGTCGCGCATCAGCGGGCTCGAGAACGCGATTGCCGACCGGCGCGAGTTCTACAACGAGAGCGTGAACATCAACAACGTGAGCATCGAGCAGTTCCCCCAACTGCTGATCGCGCGCTGCTTCAAGTTCAAGCCTTTTGAGTTGCTGCAATTCGAAACCGAAGAGCTCCAGGATGTCGACATCCGCCAGCGCTTCGGCTCCTGAATCTCGTGGCGTTGCCCGGCTTCCTGAGCCCGCCAGACCGGGCCGATCTGCGTGACCGGTACCGTCAGTTCCTGACCTCCGCAAGCTACGTGGGCCTGCTGGCGTTCGGGCTGCTGGTGGGCCGGGCGTCGGGTCAGGTGGCCTGCCTGGGGTTGATCTCGGCCGTCGGCTTTCTGGCGTGGGCATCGACGTACAAGCGCGCGCGGGCGATTGCCGACATCGCCACATCGCGCATTGGCGCCGCCGCCCAGGGCTATGTGGAGCTGGTCGGGCACGCCAGCGGAGCGCCCAGCGAGATGCTCGTCACCCCGTTCAGCGGGGTGGCATGCGTCTGGTACCGCTACCGGAGCTACTCGAGGAGCGGGCGCGACGGCGACTGGCAGGAGGTCGACCACGGTTCGAGCAGCGTCACCTTCGAGATTTCGGATGGCAGCGGGGTGTGCCGGGTCGACCCGGACCATGCGGAGGTGATTGCGCCGCAAAGCCGCACCACCTACCAAGGCGACGACAAGCACGTCGAGGAGTTCTTGCTGTGCGGCAGCGTGATCTACGTGCTGGGCGAGTTCTGTACCCTCGGTGGCGCGCACGCGACGCTCAGCGTCAGCGAGGATGTGCGCGGGTTGCTGGGCAACTGGAAGCAAGACCCGGTGCAACTCAAGCGGCGCTTCGATCTCGATGGCGACGGCGAGATCGACATGCACGAGTGGGAGCTGGCGCGGCGTTTGGCCACCCGGATGGTCGAAAAGGAGCACCGCGAGATCCGCAGCATCGGCGACTCGAACGTCGTTCGCTCACCGGCTGACGGGCGCTTGTTCCTGATCTCGACGCTGCCACCGCACACGTTGCGCCAGCGCTTTGTGGGGTGGAGCCTGTTTCATCTGGGTGTGGCCGTGCTGGCGTTGGGTGGCATCGGCTGGTTCCAGCGCTGAAAGTGGGTCAAATCACCCGGCCATGGCGGGTGCGTTGCCCCCATTTCTCCTGACCTGAGCATGGCGGGCACCGGCGCTTCATGGGGGGGCCCGCGGTGGCCAACGGGTTGGCATGCGTTGTGCCTTGAGCCCGGGCGAGAACTCAGGCCTTCTTCACGAACTCCGACTTCAGGCCCATGGCGCCCACGCCGTCGATCTTGCAGTCGATGTCGTGGTCGCCCTCGGCCAGGCGGATGTTCTTGACCTTGGTGCCAACCTTCACCACCAGCGACGAGCCCTTGACCTTCAGGTCCTTGATGACGGTGACGCTGTCGCCGTCCTTCAGCTCCGCGCCGTGGGCATCGCGCACCACGCGCACGTCATCCGCCACGGCGGCGGTGGCCTCGGCAGTCCACTCGTGGCCGCACTCCGGACAGACGAACTGCGTGCCGTCCTCGTAGGTCAGCTCGGATTGGCATTGAGGGCAGTTCGGCAGGGTGCTCATGGCGCGGAATGGCTGGAGAACCAGTGGGCCAGTTCACCGACCAGCCGGGCGATCTCCGACGTCTCTTGCGCGCTCAGCCCTTTGGCCTTGATGGCCCAGGCGCTTTCGCCACCGCTGTCCGAAAAACCGTCGGTGCTCATGAAGCACTCCAGCGCGTAGACGCACGCCCGTGCGGATTGATCGAGCTTGGAGCGGTTCATCCGGTGCAGGCCCAGCCGGCATTCCTTGAACGCGTCCACCACCGCGGCCGCCTCGCCGTTCGCATGCGGTGCCATCAGTGCCTGACGAGCGGTGGCAAATCTCTCGGCTGGATACGCGTACATCAGCAACTCCCTTTAGGTAACCGGCGATTTTCGCTCACCGCCACCGCGTCTGGCGGGATCGTGTTCAAGCCTTGCGGGGCGCGCGCGCGGCGGGTCGGCGCTTGGCCTCGGTGGGCGTCGCGCGAGCCGGCGTGAGGTCACCGGTGCCGCTGGCTTGCTCGAGCCACAGCAACGTGTCGACGTGCGACATGAAGGCGTCGAGGTACTCGGGCGACACGTCGCGCATCGTTTGCAGCGCACGGTTCACCAGGTGCGATGAGTTCAGCGGCCCGGCCATGGCGGGCACCTGCGCCAGCGCCTCGCGCAATCGCTGATCGGCGCGCAGCCGCGTCCAGGTGAGCTTGAACGCGGTCACCGACTTCAAGGATTCGGGAGGCGCCATCGATGCCGACTTGGGCGCCTCCGTCTGGCGCGGCGAACCGGCGGACGACGCCGGCGTCTGGCCGGGCGATGCCGGCAGGCGGCCGAGCCGGTCGATCAATGCGGACAGTCCGCCGAGCGCCCCGCGTCGCGCTGCGCCCTCGCCTTGTGCCACGCTGGCCGGTACCGGTGTGGCTGCGTCGTGTGAGGGCAAAGCCTGCCGCGCCAGCAGCGCCTGCAACCGCCGCATCAGCAGCTCTCGCGCTTGGCCGTGCTGCGCGGCGGCCCGGCGGGCCAGCGCCTCGATGACGGCAAACCCCACCGGATCGGTGCGGGCCGCACCACTCGCACGGCAGGCCTCGAGCGCGGCCCACGCATCGTGGCCGCCCTGCCCGGCGCCGGCCATGGCCACCGCGACG
>CAIVGK010000074.1 GCA_903905475.1 uncultured Burkholderiales bacterium
GCAGCCTGTTGCGGGAGCCTCCGGCGCCACGATGACGACACAGCCCGTCGTTCGTATTGTTGACGCGAGCGGCAACACCGTGAGTTCGTCGAGTGCTTCGGTCACGGTGACCGCGGGAACAGGCACGTTGGGCGGCACCACGACAGTTGCGGCGACGTCGGGTGTTGCAACCTTCTCCGGCGTAACGTTCGCCGGCCTCTCCTCGACCACGCACACGCTCACTTTCGCATCCTCGGGCCTCACTTCCGCCACGACGACAGTGCAGCCCACTGGAGCCGGTTCGGCAACGACCATTGCGTTGAACGCCGGCAACAATCAGAGCGCGACAGCGGGCAGTGCGGTCTCCACCGCGCCGTCCGTGCTTGTCACTGATGCTGGTGGTAACCCGGTCTCGGGTCGCTCGGTGACTTTCGCCGTTGCAACCGGAGCAGGGACCGTTGTTGGTGGCTCCGCCACGACGAATTCCTCCGGTATCGCAGCCGTGACTTCCTGGACTCTCGGAACGACTGCGGGAACGAACACTCTGACAGCGACGGCGTCGGGCCTGACCGGCTCTCCGATCACCTTCACTGCCACGGGTGTTGCGGGCGCAGTCACCCGCTTCGCCGTGACGATGTCAGGAACGAACACCTACCTGTGGACGTCTCCGCAGATTGCCGGCACGCCCTTCTCTGTACGCGTCAGCGCTCAGGATGCGAACTACAACACCAACTCGTCGTGGACGGGCACGGTGGCGCTGACGTCAGACGGATTCACCGGAACGGTCAACGCGACGATCGCTTCAAATGGTTATGTCGATGGCATCTCGATCACTCCGACTGTGAGTGCGCAGCGGCAGGTGATCGCGGCGGTATCGGGTGGGATCTCAACAGCGGCTGCCTCCAGTAGCTACACCGTGCGGGCCGGACCGCTCGCGAGCTTCCGTGTTCAGGAGTCCAGCACTGGTGGCTTGTACACCGAGACCGTCAGCGATATCGGAACTCAAGCCGCGGGCGAGGGCTTTTACCTTCGCGTGGCGGCGGTTGACGCTTACAACAACGTCCTGGAGAACATCAACGGGGCAACTGTCGATACAACGACCGCGTTCACGGGTTCGGTGACGCTGTCCTCTCCCGCCACGATTCTCGACGGCATCACTACGTGCACGAGTTTCTCCTCTGGCATCTGCTGGAAGCCACTCGCACTTGGTGCTGCTGGGTCAACCACGATCACTGCAACGGTCGTGGGCGGCGGCACTCAGGCGGGAACTTCGAACGCCTTCACTGTCACTCCCGGGGCCGCAGCCGCCACGGTGATTACGACGCAGCCTGCCGGCGGAGCCTCCGGCGACGTGCTCTCGACCCAGATGGCCGCTCGCGTCGACGACGGCAACGGCAATACGGTGAGTTCGGTCTCGGGAACCGCCTCGCAGGCTATCCCCGCCGGAACCTCCTGGTCAGCCTCCGGCGTAGGCAGTTCTGGCGCGGGCAACATGGTCTACGGCACCACCACGGGTGGCAACCCGATGTGGGTGGTGAACACCGGCTACGGAATTTTGCGGAGTACCGATGGTACGAACTGGACGTCCGCCTGCGTGTACGACTGCAGTAGCCGCCCCACGTACGTGGCTTACGGTCTCTCCGGCAACACGCCCGTGTGGTACGCCTATGCGGGATATCGCGCGGTAGGCGTGCTCCCTGCCAATTATTGGTGTTTCATGAGTTACGACGCCATCAATTGGTCGTACACGAGTTGTGGCTATTACGCCGACACGGTGAATGACGTTGCAGTCGGAAACGGCACGTGGGTTGCAACGTCACCCAATGGCCTCTGGAACGGGATAGGTGCCAGTCAGTCAGCGGGAGGCGGCTCGTACAACGCAGTGGCTTTCGGCGAGGGCCTCTTTGTTGCCACGGCGCCCACGGGAGGCAACGTCTTCATCAGCCGGATGGGAACCACGGGTACATGGAGCACGGTAGCCACGGGTGTCGTCAGCAACGCGACGGATATCGCCTACGGCAATGGACTCTGGGTGGTTACCAGTTCTAGTGGTGGCGTGTACACCAGCCCTGATGGGCGGAGCTGGACAGCGCGCTCGACGGGAGCATCCACGGCGCTCAACACCATCTCCTACGGAGGTGGTACCTGGATTGCCGCGGGTGCGAGCGGTCGAGTCGCGACGAGTTACGACGGAATCACCTGGACATCAAGCACTGCACTAGCTTCGGCGGCCTTCACCACCTCTGCAACAAACGGAACGAAGTTGGTTCTCGGTCAGTCGGTGACGTACTCCTCGGATAGCTCCAAGACCTTCATGTCGACAACGACTTCAACCACGGGAATCTCGGGCACGAACTCGGCAACGGCATCGTCGGGAGCGTTGAGCTTCTCCGGCACGCGGTTCACTGGCACGGTGGGCACGACCTATCGACTGGCCATGCTGGGCACCGCGACACCCACCGGCGGCGTAACCTCCAGCGGATTCACTCTGAGCGGTGCGGGCACTGCCACACAGTTGACGCGCATCACTGCCGCGGCAGGGTTCGCAGCGGGCTCCGCGTTCACGACTCAACCGGTCATCTCCATCACGGATGCGAATGGCAACGCGGCAACTTCTGATTCGAGTTCTGTTGTCACCGCATCGGTCTCCTCGGGGGCGACGCTTGTGGGCACGACGACTGCGACTGCGGTCAATGGCGTGGTCACGTTCAGCAACCTCGGCATCTCCGGCACATCAGGCACGGCTTATGCGGTCACGTTCTCATCGGGCTCGCTCACGAGCGTGATTCAGTCGATGACTCTGACTGCCGGAACGGCGTCCACTCTCGCCATCACTCGAGCCTCGGTGGGTTCCGCCTCGGGTGCTGCGTTCACGACACAGCCGCAGATCAGCGTGAAAGACGCGGGCGGCAACACGGTTACCAGCTACGCGGCAAGTTCAGTCACCGCGACAGTCTCGACGGGCGGGACGCTCGTGGGTACGACGACTGCAACGACATCCTCCGGTGTTGCAACGTTTAGCAACCTCGGAATCACCGGCACGGCGGGCACGAGTTACACGATCTCGTACTCGCTCGGTGCGCTCACCGTCGCGACAGCATCAGTCACAGTCACGCCGGGTACCGTGTCGCGCCTGGCGATTTCGGGTTCCTCCAGCCAGATCGCCGGCCAATCACAGGACCTCACCATTACCGCTCTCGACTCCGCGGGGAACACGGCAACGGGATACTCGGGAACGAAATCGCTTACCTTCTCCGGCGCATTGGCGTCGCCAAGCGGGCAGCAGCCGACGGTAAAGAACTCGTCAGGAACAGCGGTCAATTTCGGCACGAGCACGTCGATTAGCTTCGCGAGCGGCGTTGCGACGGTGAGCTCGGGTGGCAATGGAGTGATGAACCTGTATCGGGCGCAGTCCGCAACCGTTTCTGTTGTCGACAGCTCGTCGTATTCGTCTGCGACTCTTGGCGATCTGGCAGTCACGGTCTCTGCAGCTGATCTCACTCGCTTCACGGTGTCGGCGGATGACTACCAGCCCCTTCCCGCAGCGACGGTGAGTCTCACGGCGCAGACCACCGATGCCTACAGGAACGTCCGCACTGATTCAGGTGTCCTGGTCGACTGGTCCAAGAGCATTCTGGGTGGCACATTGACCGCGACCTCTACGACGAACGCATCCGGTCTGGCCGTGGCTACCCTCACCGCACCTTCTACCGACGCCACGGCTCTCACCGTCAGCGGTTCGGCCCTCTCGGGTGCGGCAACGGGCACCTCGCCGACCATCACGACGCGCAGCGCGTGCGCCGCCAGTGCCGGTTCCAGCGGTGTCTATTCAAGTGCCACCTTCACCTCGACGGGAACGTGCTACTGGACGGTGCCGGCTGGGATCACGTCCATCGACATCATGGCCGTCGGCGGTGGCGGAGCTGGCGGCAACGGCGCCTCAGCGACGTGCTTGAGTTGTGTCGGCGGTGGCGGTGGTGGTGGCGGCGGCGGCGGCCAGCGCCGCGTAGTCAGCTCCCAGGCC
>CAIVGK010000075.1 GCA_903905475.1 uncultured Burkholderiales bacterium
GCCGCCACAGCGGGCGACCACGCGTGCTCATCGCTCCACAGCAAATCGTCGGGCAGCAGCAAGGCCACCTCATTGGAGAGGTTCTTCAGTTGCATCGGAATGGACTCACACCGCCCGGGTACGAGCAGCGTCAAGAAGTTGAAGAAGGCGCGACTCGTCGCGCGCATCGATGGAGGCGCTGACCTTGCGGTCTCCCGAGGAAAGCTCCACACGCACCGTGCGGCTGGGCTCGGCGTCTGTCGCCAGCACAGGTCGGGTCAGCCGCGTGGCGTTGGGCTGAACCAAGCCGCCTGTGGCGAAACCCTGAACGCCAGCGAGCGCGCGACCGGCCAGGGCCTGCGCCGGGGCGGACAGGTTGTTGATCGCTTCGAAGAAGCCAGCGCCATAGCGAGACACCGCATCCTTGTTCACAACGTACTCGCCCGGCGTGAGCATCGCCGGGACGGTGTCGGACTTGGCCATGCCACCGCGTCGGTAGAACTCGCCCTGGTTCTGCTCCATGTAGTCGATCAGATCCCGCTCCAGGTCTTTGCCATAGACCAGCGGCTGCGCCATCGCCTGCCGCCAGTTCTGCTTGATCCGATCCAGGGTCTGGCGCTCATTGCCGGTCAGTACCTTGCGGTCGACGAAGCCCTCCAGCGCGCGTCGGTCCTCTCGCGCCAGCTTGCCCCAGTACTCCATCGTCTTGCGTCGCATGTCCAGGCTGACCGAGGCACCGTAGTTCCACTGCAGCCAGCTGGTGTACTGGTCCAGCCCCTGCAGGCCGAGCTCGATCATCTTTTGAGCCTCGGCAGCCTCGCGGTTCTTCTTCGGGGTACTGGACTGCTCGCCGCCAGCCGGAGATCGACCGTCACCGAACGCTCGAACCGAACCGCCGATGGCGAATCGGGCGACACCATTGGCCAGTCTCGACAACGCGCCGCCGCCGTACTTCTGCACCGCAGCCTTGCGAATCACGAAGGCACCCGCATCCAAGGTGCGCGGCACCGTGTCGTGGTGGCCGGAGCCGGGAACCGAGCCGCCACTCATCCGGGGAAAGGCCGGAGCCACCGCACCACCGTCGGCATATCGGCGCGCGCCACCACCGACCAGACCACCGGTGGCATTCGTTTCCACCTTCCTCACGTAGATCGTGTGCGTGCTCGAGGTGTTGGCCCCGTTCAGGCTCATGACCTCGGCGCGGGCCGCATTGGCGTTGGTGCTGACCTGGTGCCGGGACTCGGTCTGGATGCGATCCAGCGCCTTGATCTGGCCTTCGACGTTGGTGATCGCGGCCTGCGCCTTCTCGGTGGCCACCTTCAATTCGAACTGCGAGTTTTGGTCGGCGTAGGTCTTGAGCTTGGCCAGCGCCTCTTTGGCTTTGGACACGTCGGCGTCCACCGGCAGCGTCTTGCCTTCCTTGAGCAGTTGCTCGTACTGCTGCAGCTTCTTCTCGGCCTCCTGCAAGTCAGCCTGAATTTTGAGCAGGTACTCCTTCTCGGCCAGCGACTTGTCCAGATCGGTGATGGCCTTGTCGAAGCGCGTCGTGTCGGCGTCCAGCGTGACCTTCAGGCCGTCTTTCAGCTTGGCTGTGATCTGGTCGATCTGGGTTTCGGTCTGCGTGAGGGTCTGCTGAATCTGCTCGCGCGCAGTCAGCGCAGCCTGTGCAGCCGTCTGGTGCGCCTTGGCTTCGGCATCCAGGGTCTTGTTGAGAATCTCCTCGGACTCACGGATGCGCTGGATGGCTTGATTGACGCCATCCTTGCCCTGTGCGATCTGTGCGTCGGCATCCTTGGTCTTCTGGGCCAGTTCGGCGCGCAA
>CAIVGK010000076.1 GCA_903905475.1 uncultured Burkholderiales bacterium
ACGTGCTGCGCTTGCGCTTGCGCGATGGCGCCCATGGCCGGACGCTTGCCAGCGTCACGGTTGCCGCCGCAGCCGAACACGCACCACAGTTCGCCGCCGCGCGCCGCGGCCAGTGGCTGCAGCGCGCGCAGCGCCTTGTCGAGCGCATCGGGCGTGTGGGCGTAGTCGACCAGCACCTCGGGGGCGCGCAGGTCGGTCGCGTCGGCTCGCACGCGCTGCATGCGACCGGGCACCGGCGTGAGCGCCGCGCAGGCGCGCGCCACGTCGTCGAGCGACACGCCCAGCACGCGCAGCGAGGCCACCACCGCCAGCAGGTTGGCCACGTTGTAGTCGCCGATCAGTCGGGTGCGCAGCGCCACCGACGGCAGCCCGGCTTCGACCAGCTCGAAGGCCAGCCCGCCGTCGATGTAGCCCACATCGCGAGCCACCAGGCGCGCCGTGGGGTGCTGTTGCGGATTCGTCGAACAGGCCCACAAGCGCAGATCGCTGGTGGCCAGCGAGCGCTGCAGCGCCTCGCCGCGCGGGTCGTCGATGTTGATCACCGCCGCGCGCAGGCCCGGCCAGGCGAACAGGTCGGCCTTGGCCTTCCAGTAGGCGTCCATCGAGCCGTGGAAGTCGAGGTGGTCCTGGGTGAAGTTGGTGAACACCGCGATGTCGATGTGGGTGCCCCACAGGCGCCGCTCGGCCAGACCGATCGACGAGGCCTCGATGGCCACCGTGCGCAGCCCCTGCCCGACAAAGCCCTTGAAGGCGCGGTGCAGCGTCACCGGGTCGGGGGTGGTGAGGCCGGTCGCGATGAGCGACGTGCCCAAGGTGGCCGAGCCGCCGTCCAGCGGCACGGCGCCGGCGCCCAGGGTGCCGATCACGCCGCAGCGCCGGCCCAGCACCGTCAGCGCCTGCGCCATCCACCAGGTGGTCGAGGTCTTGCCGTTGGTGCCGGTGACGGCGATCACCGCCAGCCGGTCGCTCGGCGAGCCAAAGAACGCGCTGGCCAGCGGGCCGGCAGCCGCCTTCAGGCCGTCCATCGCGGCGATGCGGTCGTCGTCGAAGCCGTAGGCCTCGACGCCGTCAGCCTCGACCACGCAGGCACGCGCGCCGGCTTCCAGGGCCTGGTGCACGTGCTTGCGGCCGTCGTGGGCGTGCCCGGGCCAGGCGATGAAGGCGTCGCCCGGCTGCAGCGTGCGGCTGTCGGTGGCCAGGCCACGCACACCACGCTGCGCCAGCCACGTCAACGCGGCAGGAACCGATCCGAGCAGTCGCGCGGCCATCAGAAGCTCTCTTCCTCGGCGGCCAGCGGCTGCGCTTGAATCTGCGCGCGCACCTCGATGTCGGGGGCCACGTTGAGCATGCGCAAGGTCTGCTGCACCACCTCGCTGAACACCGGCGCGGCCACTTCGCCACCGTAGTACTTGCCGCCGGTCGGCTCATCGACCATCACCGCCACGATGATGCGCGGGTCGCTGATCGGCGCCATGCCGACGAACCACGAGCGGTACTTCTTGACGCTGCCGCTGGCGTAGCCCTTGCCTTCTTGCTTGTAGGCGGTGCCCGACTTGCCGCCCACCGAGTAGCCGATGGTCTGCGCCTTCGGGCCGGTGCCGCCCGGGCCGGCGGCCAGCTGCAGCATGTGGCGAACCGCCTGCGCGGTCTGTGGCGACAGCACGTGCATGCCGGCCACGCGGGTGTTGTCGGGGCGATCGGCCGAGCGCAGCAAGGTGACGGGAATCAGCTCGCCGTCGTGCGCGAACACGGTGTACGCGTGCGCCAGCTGGAACAGCGAGGCCGACAGGCCGTAGCCGTAGCTCATGGTGGCCTGCTCGATTGGGCGCCACGTCTTGTAGGGGCGCAAGCGCCCGCTGACCACCCCCGGGAACTCGATCTGCGGCTTTTGCCCGAGGCCGATCTGGGTGTACATCTCCCACATCTCGCGCGGCTGCATCTGCATCGCGATCTTCACGGTGCCCACGTTGCTCGACTTCTGGATCACCTCGTTGACGGTCAGCGCGTCGTGCGGATGGGCGTCGCTGATGGTCGAGCCGGTGATGGTGATGCGCCCGGGTGCCGTCTGAATGACGGTGTCCGGCGTGACGCGACCGGTTTCCAGCGCCAGGCCGATGATGAAGGGCTTCATCGTCGAGCCGGGCTCGAAGGTGTCGGTGAGCGCGCGGTTGCGCAGCTGCTCGCCGCTCAGATTGCGGCGATCCGACGGCGCGTAGCTCGGGTAGTTGGCCAGCGCGAGCACCTCGCCCGACTTCGCGTCGAGCACCACCACACTGCCGGCCTTGGCGCGGTGCTCGGCCACCGCCTCGCGCAGCCGCCGGTAGGCAAAGAACTGCAGTTTGGAATCGATCGACAGCTGGATGTCGCGGCCGTCGACCGGCACCCTGCTGTCGCCGATGTCCTCGATCACGCGGCCGAGCCGGTCCTTGATGACGCGGCGCGTGCCGTTGCGCCCGACCAGCTCGCGCTGGAAGGCCAGCTCGATGCCTTCCTGGCCGCGGTTCTCGACGTCGGTGAAACCCACCACGTGCGCAGCGGCCTCGCCTTCGGGGTACTTGCGCCGGAACTCGCCCAGCTTGTGCAGCCCGGGCAGGCCCAGTGCCAGCGCGTCCTTGGCCACGTTGTCATCGACCTGCCGCCCCAGCCAGATGAAGTTCGGGCTGTCATCGAGCCGGTTTTCGAGTGCCTGCGGCTTCATGCCGAGCAGCGCGGCCAGCTCGCGACGCGCGGCGGGGGCGGCCTCGAAGTCCTTCGGGATCACCCACAGTGAGGGCGCCGGCACGCTCGAGGCCATCAGCTGGCCGTTGCGATCGAGGATGCGCCCACGGCTGGCCGGCAGTGTCAGCGTGTGCGCGTAGCGAATCTCGCCTTGCTTCAGATAGAACGGTGCGCCAATCACCTGCACATAGGCCGCCCGACCGAGCAGCACGCAAAAGCCCAGACCGACCAGCGCGACCAGCAGCTTGGAGCGGCCCACCGGCGTGCGCGACACCAGCAGCGCGCTGCTCGAATAGTTGAGCCCGCGCACGCTGGGCGGCACGCGCGAAGCGGCATCTTTGCCCGCGGAAGCACCCGCGCGGCGGCCAGGCCATTTCATCGAGGCACCGCCGCGGCAGAGGCGGGTTGGGCGGCCATCACGCCCACGTACTGCGTGATGGCCGGCGTGGCCGTGCGCATGCCGAGCTTTTCGCGCGCGGTGGCCTCGACCCGCGAGGGCGTGGCCTGCGCCTGACGTTCGGTCTGCAAGCGGCCGAATTCGGTTTCGAGCTGGCGCTGCCGGGCCTGCGCGCGGTCGACCTCGGTGAACAAGCGCCGCGACTCGTACGACACGCGCACGAGATACAGGCAGCTGGCCATCAGCACCGCGAGCAGCAGCACGTTGAGGCGGCTCATCGGCGCGTCCCGAGCTGGAGCGCCGGCACGTCGGTGCGTTCGGCCACGCGCATCACCGCCGAGCGCGCGCGCGGGTTGGCGCGCAGCTCGGTCTCGCCGGGCTTGACGCGGCCGATCGAGCGCAGCCGCATCGCGACTTCGGGCGCGAACGGCGCGCGGCGGTCGAACACCGGCTTGCTTTCGCGCGCGATGAAGGTCTTGACGATGCGGTCTTCGAGCGAATGGAAGCTGATCACCACCAGCCGCCCGCCCGGGGCGATCAGCTCGAGCGCCGCGCTCAGCCCTTGCTCGAGCTCCTCAAGCTCGGCATTGACGAAAATCCGAAGAGCTTGAAACGTGCGCGTTGCAGGGTTCTGGCCCGGCTCGCGGGTCTTGACTGCACCAGCCACGACCTCGGACAGCTCACGCGTGGTTCGAACGGGGTGCCCGCTTTCGCGCCGAGCAACAAGCGCCTTTGCAACCTGGACAGCAAACCGTTCTTCCCCATAGTCACGAATCACCTCAGCAATGTGGCGCTCGTCGGCGCGAGCCAGAAAATCCGCGGCACTCTCGCCACGGGTCGTGTCCATGCGCATGTCGAGCGGGCCATCAAACCGGAAGCTGAAGCCGCGCTCGGGGCTGTCGATCTGCGGAGAGGACACGCCCAGATCGAGCAGCAGCCCGTCGATGCGGCCGATGCCCAGAGCGGCCAGCGTGGGCACGATCTGGCTGAACGCGGTGTGCTGGATCGAAAAGCGCGGGTCGGCGAGCTGCGCATCGGCCGCAGCGGCAGCCACCGCCTGCGGGTCACGGTCGAGGGCGATCAGCCGGCCGACCGGCGCGAGCCGGCCGAGCAGCGCGCGCGAGTGACCGCCGCGGCCGAAGGTGCCATCGACGTAGATGCCGCTGCGGGCACGCTCGATGACTTCCGGGTCGCCGTGCGGCGGCGCCAGGTGCAGCAAGGCGTCGACGGCTTCGTCGAGCAATACGGTGGTGTGCACACAGGCCGCGTCGGTGGTCATCGTGGAGCCGCTCAGAACGAGAAGCCCTTGAGCGCATCGGGCATCTCGCCGCGCATGATTTCGGCCTCGTGGGCGGCGTGACGCGCGGCGTCCCACAGCTCGAGATGGCTGCCCATGCCGATCAGCATGACGCTGCGCTCGAGCCCGGCCGAAGCGCGCAGCTCGGGCGCGATCAGCACACGCGACGAGGCGTCGATGTCGACGTCCATCGCGTTGCCCAGAAACATCCGCTTCCAGCGCACGGCGTCCATCGGCAACGCGCTGATCTTGTCGCGGAAGTCTTCCCAGGCGGGACGCGGAAAGACCATCAGCGGGCCGTCGGGGTGCTTGGTGACGGTGAGTTGGTTCACGCCCATCTCGCGCAGAACCACGAGGTGCCGAGCTGGCACGGCGAGACGCCCCTTGCCATCCAAGGTCAACGCCGCAGGCCCCTGAAACACCAGATTAGCCACAAAAACCCACCAAAGTGCACTTATCTGCACTTTATCGCAATAGATCCCCGAGCGTCAACGGAAAAGCAAAGAAAAATTCAATCAAATCAAGGACTTAGCGACGATATCGAAGGCGACTCCGGAAACTAAAAATCGTTCAAAAACAAGCGCTTGGGGGTCGCTTTGAAAGTAACGCGTTAAGAAGCGGCCGCACCGGCGGTTACACATGAGCCGTCAGATCCACGGATTGCGGATCAGCAAGAAAAAACCCCGGTGGCGGGGCCAGCGGGGTTTTTTCTTGCCCGGCGCGCTCGGCACCGGATGGAATGCGCTCAAGGGCGCCGCACGCGGCCTCAGCGTGGCGACACGCCGATCAGCCACAGGTGCACGCCGCCAATGAACGCAGCGTAGAGCAGCAAGCCGCCCACCACCGCGATCACGTCATTGAAGCGACCCGCACGGCCGAGCGTCGGGCCCGGCACGCGGCGCTTGAGCGAGATGCGGTCGGCCACGGCCCAGGCGAGAAATGCGGCGAACAGCAGCGTCGAAGCCAGCGTGCCGTTGGCCAGCAGGTGCGCCAGCGCCCAGAACTTGGTGGCCACGAGCATCGGGTGCTTGGTGACGCGCGAGAGGTGGCCCGGCAGGTAGGAGGCCAGCAGCAGCGGGAACACCGGCAGCATCAGCAGCCAGGCGACGTGGCGCAAGGCACCGGGCGGCTGGTAGAGCACCACCGGCGCGCCACGGGCCAGCCCGTAGCCGTAGACGATGAGCGCCAAACCCACCAGCGACACCGCGCCGCACAGGGCCTTCCAGGCTTTTTCGCCGCGGGCGGCCACCTGCGCATCGCGCCAGGCCGGCGCCACGATGGACGTGGAGTGCGCGCCCAGAAAGATCAACAGACCCAGGATCAGCATCGACATGGCAGGCGCTCCGGTGGAAAGCGGCCAGTCTATGCGGGCTGGCGTTCGAAGCCCGGCCGCCGCACTCGGCACATTCGCGCCGCCGGGTGCCGGGTCAGTTGGATTCCTTGATGAGCCGCCCGCTCACCGACTGGATCGGCCGCGCGTTCATCGGGTACAGCCGCGAGAAGATGGCGATCTGCTCGGGGGAGACCTCCACGGCCGTCTTCATCACCATCCACAGCACGCCTTCGGTGCACGGCGGCTCGCTCAGCGAGCCCATGTAGGTGTAGTAGCGGCGGTCGGTGGGCAGCAAGGCGTTGAGGTCGAGCGGCGCGCGGGCCGCCACCTCGTCGCCCTTTTCGAGCGGCAGGTTGTTCCACACCGCCTGCACGATGGGCTGCGCACTGCCGCGATCGAGCAGCACCGCCACCACCGCCAAACGGCCCTCGACGCTCTTGTGCACCAGGTGCGCCACCATGTCGAACGGCTTGCCGTCGATGCGCTCCTCGGACGGGCGATGGAAGTGGAACTGCACCAGCTCGTAGCGCTTGCCGGTGACCTCGATGGTGTTGCCCGCAGCCACATTGACCTGCACGGTGTGGCCGTTGTCGATGACCCGAAAGCCGCTGGGCCGGTAGTCGAACTGCACCGCGTCGAGCTCGACCTTGATGCCGTCACGGATGTCGATCGGGCTTTGCCGCAGGCCGCTGCCGCACGCCGCGTACTCGGGCTTCAACTGCGCCCAGGCCGCAGGGCCGCTGTCGCCTTCGTAGCGCCAGGGGGCTGCACCGACCGGGTGCGCAGCACCGGCACCGCGCGGGTTCATGCCACCGCCATGCAATGCGCCGATGGCGCCATCGGCCAGACCGGGCGCGAGTGCGGCCAACCGGGTGGTCGTCGACTTCGCAGCCACCGGCTCGCGGGCCGCACGCGGATCCTTCGACACCACCTTGACCTCAGCGGTCGTGGCCGGCGCGCGCACGCTGGCCGCACCCAGCCGCGCGGCCAGGCGCTCGCGGATGATGTCCATCGGATCGCGCGCCTTGGCGCGCGGCACCGGATGGCCCAGATCGGCAGCCGCTGCGGCGGCCGTGGCGGCAGAGATGGTCTTGACGGCGGCGGCCTTGTCGGCCGCCGAGCGCCGCGCGGCCGCAGGCGTCACCGCTTGGTGCGCCGTCGCCGAGTGCTCGTCATCCCTGGCCGCCGTGGCGTGCGCCAGCGGCAGCAGGCACATCGCCGCACCGACCACCGACAGCCTCAGCAACTGCCGAGGACGTTCGGCCGGACCGCGATGCGGAAGAAAAACCATGTTGAACGCTCCGTTGGAAACCCGAGGGTTGTCACGGAGGTATCGGCCTGGGCTGTGGCGACTTGAGCGCGCGGGACCCCGGCCCGAGCCCGCTCAGTGCAGCCGGGTGCGCACCCACAGCCAGGCGCAAGCGCCGATGCCCATCATCGCCATCGAGGTGACGGCGAGCGCCACGATCGAGTGCATCACCAGCGGCACCACCACACCGGCCACCACGCCGTTGGCCGTGCTCGCAATGCACGCTTGCAGCGACGCGGCCATGCCACGGCGCTCGGGCGCCTGATCCAGCACCAGCAGCGTGACCGCCGGCGTCATCAGCGCCCAGCCCACCGAAAAAAACATGATCGGCCACATCGACCACCACAGCGACGGCGCGAAGGCGAGGTTGAGCGACACGTTGATCACCGACACCACCAGCATGATCAGGAAACCATCGCGAATCTGCCTGCGCGGCGTCACCCGCCCGGCGATGCGCCCCGACACGAACGCGCCGCTCATGATCCCCGTGATGATGAGGATGAACAGCCAGAAGAAGTGCTCGGGCGCCATGCGCAGGTGTTCGCCGAGGAACACCGGCGCCGACAGCACGTAGACAAACATGCCGTTGAAGGGCAAGCCGCTGGCCAGCGCCAGCGCGATGAAGCGCGGGCTGGCGCCAAGCTGCCGGTAGCCGCGCAGCAAGTTGCTCACGTTGAGCGGCTGGCGCTGCGAGCGGTGCAGCGTCTCGGGCAGCAGCTGGTGGTTGGCGAACCACAGCGCAGCGCCCACGGCCGCCAGGAACCAGAACACCGCCGGCCAGCCCACGTGCACGAACAGCAGCCCGCCGATCAGCGGCGCGATCATCGGCGCGATGCCGAAAAACAAGGTGACCTGCGACATCATCTTTTGCGCATCGGCCGGCGCATACATGTCGCGGATCACCGCGCGCGAGACCACCGCCCCGGCGCCCGAGGCCATGCCCTGCAGCGCCCGAAAGAACACCAGCGTGCCGACGTTCGGCGCGAGCGCGCAGCCCGCCGATGCGAGCGTGAAGACCCCGATGCCCCACAGCACCACCGGCCGTCGGCCCAGGCTGTCGGACAGCGCGCCGTGAAACAGGTTCATCACCGCAAAGCCGAACAGGTACGCCGACAGCGTTTGCTGCATCTCGATCGGCGTGGCGCCGATCGACACCGCGATGCCGCCGAAGGCCGGCAAATAGGTGTCGATCGCGAACGGGCCCAGCGAGGCCAGGCCCGCGAGCAGCAGGGCCAGCGCCCAGCGGGGCCGCGGCCACAGGGTGGAGGCGTCGGGGTTCATCGGTTCCGTTCGGGCCGGGCAGCCGCCCCACGGGCGACTGCCGAATTAGTGTGAAGCGAGCCGATAGGCCGGATTCTGTGCAGCGCGCCAGCCTTGCGACCGGCGCGCCGTGACCGCCATTCCTCTGGGCCGTGCATCGCTGCACGGCTCGGTGCCACCTACCCGCCAGCTCCGCGGAGCCACATCAACGCTGGCCTATTTGGTGTTGCTGCGCGCAGAGATTGCCCGTTTCACCCGAGACTGGGCTGCGCCCCGTCTCGTGCGGCTGACAGCCTCGGGCTTGCGCCGGCGGCTGACAGAACACCCGATTTGGGAACCCCGTCTCGACTCGTCTCTGTTGCTCTGATCCTCACCTCGCGGTGGACAGCCGTTAGCTGCTGCGCTGCCCTGTGCAGTCCGGACCTTCCTCCAGTGCGCCCTTTCGGGACCTTGCACCAGCGGCGGTCTGGCTTGCTTCACGGCTCGATTATCGGCCGCCGCACGGCTCAGGCCGACTCGCGCAGCCGGGCGATGCGCTGTTCCATCGGCGGGTGGGTCGAAAACAGCGCCATCAAGCCGCTCGGGCGCGAGCTGATGCCCATGGCCTGCATCGCCTTGGGCATCTCGCCGGGGTCGATCCCGCCCAGACGGGCCAGCGCATTGATCATCGGCTGCTTGCGGCCCATCAGGCCGGCCGCGCCCGCATCGGCGCGGAACTCGCGCTGGCGGGAAAACCACGCCACGATGATCGCGGCCAGCACGCCGAGCAGCACGTCCATCACGATGGTGGTGATCAGGTAGCCGATGCCCGGGCCTTCGCGATCGTTGCGCAAGATGACGCGGTCGACCACGTAGCCGATCACCCGCGACAAGAACACCACGAAGGTGTTCATCACGCCTTGGATCAGCGTCATCGTGACCATGTCGCCGTTGGCCACGTGCGCCACCTCGTGGCCGATCACCGCCTCGACCTCCTCGCGGGTCATCGACTGCACCAACCCGGTCGACACCGCGACCAGCGCCGAGTTCTTGAACGCGCCGGTGGCAAAGGCGTTGGGCGCGCCTTCGTAGATGGCGACTTCGGGCATGCCGATGCCTGCGCTTTGCGCGAAGCGGGCCACGGTGTGGACCAGCCACTGGTGGGTGGCGTCGGGCGAATCGTTGATGACCTGCGCACCGGTCGACATCTTGGCCATCGGCTTGCTGATCAGCAGCGAAATGATCGCGCCACCAAAGCCCATGACCAGCGAAAAGCCCAGCAGCGAGGTCAGGTCGAGGCCGTTGGACGACAGGAAGTTGTTGAGCCCGAGCAGGTTCACGGCGATGCCCAGCACCACCATCACGGCGACGTTGGTCAACAAGAACAGGGCGATGCGTTTCATGGGGTACTTCCTTTGAACGAGCTGATCCGATATCAGCGGGTGGGTGGTGCGGTTGTGGCGCCGGCGCCCTGATTTTCAAGAGGGGCCGCGGCCACGCGAAACACCGAGGCATCGTCATAGAACCCGATTTGCCCGTTGGGGTTCCACCAACCCGGCACGCCGAGCACCGGCAGCGCCAGCCAGCCGCGGCGCGTGCGCAGCACGGCGTCGGGCACCGCCCACCGGTCAGACCCCGGGGCCACGACCCACACATGCGCGGTGATGGCCTTGCGCGGCTGCAGCAGCTTTTCGAGCAGGGCGTGGCCGATCAGCGTGAGCTTGCACTCACTCCACAGCGCTCGGTGGGTGATGAACAGCGCGGCCCAGTCGCGCCGCCGCAGCGCATCGACCAGCACCGGCGGGGCCTCCCACAGCGCGGCGTTCTCGTCGAACAGCGTGAGCGCATCGCGCGCCGCACCGCGCTGCGCGCCCACGCCGTCGCGCTCGATTTGCGCAGCGTGCAGCGCATTGAGGCGGCCCTTGAGCGCCGGGAAAGCCAGCCACACCAGCCCGTTGAACAAGTCATGCGCGTTGTCGCGCGTGGGCACGCAGCCGGTGCGCGCGATGTGCGATTCGTAGGCCGTGCCGTCAGGCAAGTCACCTTGCGGCACGAAGCGCTGCAGCGCGGTGACGCCCGGGGCGCTCGGCGCGGCACCATCCGCGTTGCGATGCCGCGCCAGCGCCTCGTTGAGCGCATCGGCCACCGAGGCGCCGGCACGCCACGCCGCGTCGATCGCCTCACCGAGGTGCCGATACGGCGCCAGCCAGGGCACGCTCCAGTCGATGTTCAGCGCCACCGTGCGGCCTGCCGACACGGCCGCGGCTCAGGCCCCGCGAAAGCGCACCGACTCGGGCTTGTCGGCGGGCACCAGCTCGAAGTGGGACTCGAGCTTCTTGAACAGCGAGGTCGTGCGACCGCTCTGGCTGAGCACGCCGACGTCGCGCAGCGCCTTGGCCACGCCGTTGAGGCGCACCAGCGCGCCGCCGCGCAGGCCCGGGCAGGCCTCGAGCACGGCTGCAACGGCGGCGGGCAGCACCGCCGCGGCGAGCACCGTGCCCGTTCCCGTGGGCTGCGCCGGCACCGCCGTCTTGGCCGCAGGCCGGCGGGTGCGCGAGCGGGCCGGGGGCACGGTCTGGGGCACGGGCGCGGCTGGAGCGGCTGCGGGCCGTGGCACCGCCATCGACAACTCAGGCACGTGAGCAGGCACGGCCAACTTCTGGGCCTTGGCCAAACGCGGTGCGCGCGGCGCCTTCGCCCGTGGCGACGGGGGCGATGCCGCCACCTCAGCACGCACCTCGGCCGCCGGCGCGCGCTTGACGGCTGCGCGCGGCTTGGCCGGACCGACCACGCTGAACTGGTCGTACACGCGCTCGTAGTCGCGCTCGATGTCGCGGCCCGACTTGCCTTGCTGGCCGTAGCCGGTGACCCGGCAGCCCAGCTCGCGCAGCCGCACGATCAGCGGCGAGTAGTCCATGTCGGACGACACGATCACCACCTCGTCGACCGGCTGGCGCAGCACCAGCTCGATGGCGTCGATGGCCATCGCGATGTCGGTGGCGTTGGGCCCGGCGAAGGTGCTGGGCAAAAAGCGGATGGCGTGGTCGCGGCAGACCTCGGCGAACTCGCCAGCCTTTTGCACGCTGCCGTAGGCGCGTCGGTGCTGCAAGCGGTCACCGCTGGCTTGCAGCCGGTGGATCACCTCGCGCAGCACATCCACCGACACGTTGTCGGCATCGATCAGCAGCGCAATGCGGGTGGTGTGGTCCATGGGGTTCCGTTCGGTGCGGGGTGTGGGGTGAATCGTGCGCGGCAGGCTTCAGCCGACCAGCCGCCAGGCCAGCGTCTCGCCGCCGCGCAGCGGCTTCAACTGCGCCTCGCCAAAGGGCAGCGACTCGGGCAGCGTCCAGGTCTCGCGGCGCAAGGTGATGTGCCGGGTGTTGCGCGGCAAGCCGTAGAAGTCCGGGCCGTGCAAGCTGGCAAAGCCCTCGAGCCGCTCGAGCGCGCCAGCGGCTTCGAACGCCTCGGCGTACAGCTCAATCGCCGACAGCGCCGTGTAGCAGCCCGCGCAGCCGGTGGCGTGCTCCTTCAGATGGGCCGGGTGCGGCGCGCTGTCAGTGCCCAGAAAGAAGCGCTCGCTGCCCGAGGTGGCCGCGGCCACCAGCGCCAGCCGGTGCACCTCGCGCTTGAGCACGGGCAGGCAGTAGTAGTGCGGCCGCACGCCGCCGGTGAAGATCGCGTTGCGGTTGTAGAGCAGGTGGTGCGCGGTGATGGTGGCCGCGGTGTGCGCGCCGGCCTCGGCCACGTACTGCGCGGCTTCGCGTGTGGTGATGTGCTCGAAGACGATCTTCAGCTCAGGGAAATCGCGACGCAGCGGGATCAGCTGGGTGTCGATGAACACCGCCTCGCGGTCGAACAGGTCGATCGCCGGGTCGGTCACCTCGCCGTGCACCAGCAGCGGCAGGCCCAAGCGCTGCATGGCCTCGAGCGTGGGCCGGGTGTGGCGCAAGTCGGTCACGCCGGCATCGCTGTTGGTGGTGGCACCGGCCGGGTACAGCTTGACCGCCACCACGCCGGCGTCGCGGGCGCGCACGATCTCGTCGGGCGGCAGCCGGTCGGTCAGGTACAGCGTCATCAGCGGCTCGAAGTCGACGCCCGCGGGCACCGCCGCACGGATGCGAGCGGCATAGGCCAGCGCCTGCGCCGCGGTGGTCACCGGCGGCTTGAGGTTGGGCATCACGATGGCCCGGGCGAACTGCCGCGCCGTGTCGGGCACCACCGTGGCCAGCGCCGCGCCATCGCGCAAATGAACGTGCCAGTCGTCGGGGCGGATCAGCGTGAGCGTGGAGGTCGGCGTCGGATCGGGGGCGTCGGGCATGCGCGGATTCTCACACCGCCCTTGTCAAGCAGGCGGGCTCAGTGCGCCAGGATCTTGGACAGGAACTCGCGTGCGCGCGGCGAGCGCTGCTCGGGGTTCCCGAAGAAGCCGTCGCGGGTGCAGTCCTCGACGATCTTGCCAGCGTCCATGAAGATGACGCGGCTGCTGACCTTGCGGGCAAATCCCATCTCGTGGGTCACGCACATCATGGTCATGCCCTCGTTGGCGAGTTGCACCATGACATCGAGGACCTCGCCCACCATCTCGGGGTCGAGCGCCGAGGTGGGTTCGTCGAACAGCATCACGATCGGGTCCATGCTGAGCGCGCGGGCAATCGCCACGCGCTGCTGCTGGCCGCCCGACAACTGGCCGGGGAACTTGTCCTTTTGCTCCATCAGGCCCACTCGATCGAGCATCTTCAAGCCGCGCGCCTTGGCGTCATCCGGCGTGCGCTTGAGCACGCGGATCTGCGCGAGCGTCAGGTTCTCGGTGACGCTCAGGTGCGGGAACAGCTCGAAATGCTGGAACACCATGCCCACGCGCGCGCGCAGCTTCGGCAGACGGGTGCGCGGGTCGGCGATGCTGATGCCATCGACGACGATGTCGCCCTTCTGGAAGGGCTCCAGCGCATTCACCGTCTTGATCAGCGTGCTCTTGCCCGAGCCCGACGGACCACACACGACCACGACCTCGCCCTTTTGGATCGAGGTGGAGCAGTCGGTCAGCACCTGGAAGCTGCCGTACCACTTGCTGACGTTCTGGATGTCGATCACGGTGGAGGTCCTATCGAACGATGGCGATCCTGGCCTGCAGCTTGCGCACCGCCATGCTCAAGGTCAAGCAGATCACGAAGTAAACGACGGCGGCGACAAGGTAGGTCTCGACCGGGCGGTTGAAGTTCTTGCCGGCGATCTCGAAGCCCTTGAGCAGGTCGTAGGCCCCGATCGCGTAGACCAGCGAGGTGTCCTGGAACAAGATGATGGTCTGCGTCATGAGCACCGGCAGCATGTTGCGAAAGGCCTGCGGCAGCACCACCAGCTGCATCGTCTGCGCGTAGTTCATGCCCACCGCATAGCCGGCCTGCACCTGACCGCGCGGCACCGACTGGATGCCGGCGCGCATGATCTCCGAGTAGTAGGCCGCCTCGAAGACGGTGAAGGTGATGATGGCGCTGAGCTCGGCACCCATCGGCCGGCCGATCAGCAAGGGGATCAGCAAGAAGAACCACAGGATCACCATCACCAGCGGGACCGAGCGCAGCACGGTGACATAGGCCGACGCCGGCAGCACCAGCCATTTCTGGCCCGACAGCCGCATCAGCGCGAGCACGGTGCCCAGTGCGATGCCGCCGACCATCGCGATCAGCGTGAGCTGGACCGAGAAGACCAGTCCCTTGAGGATGAAGCTGGAGACGACGTCCCCGCTGAGGAAGCCGAAGTCGAGGTTCATCGCCCGCCCATCATCCCGGGCACCTGAACACGGTTCTCGATGAACAGCGCGATGCGGTTGATGATGAAGGCCGACACGAAATACAAGGCGGTCACCGCGAGGTAGATCTCGATGTTGCGCGAGGTCTCCTCACCGGCTTGCAGCGCGAACATCGTCAGCTCGGAAACGCTGATCACAAACGCCACCGACGAGTTCTTGACGATGTTCATGGCCTCGCTGGTCAGCGGCGGGATGACGATGCGAAACGCCATCGGCAGCAGCACGT